>NZ_CAWQOK010000021.1:0-54675 GCF_963896075.1 Proteus sp. G4415 | reverse complement strand
TTTTTTATTATAACGTGGTATATCCATCATTCTAAATGAAATTAATAAAATAATACCTATGGTAATTCTTTGATAGCAGGATACAGTAAAGAAAGTCAGCCTGTGTTAGGTCATTCTTTATTAACCGCTTACCAATAAAAAAGGAAAAAACGCCATGCAGGTCACAAGGAAACAAGAGCGTGTTATTCGTCAAGCACTTGATCATTGGCAACAATCTGGCGAGCTATCAGCACAACAGCATCAACAACTAGAAAGTACATTACAACGCCTTCCCTTTGATTGGAAAAGATTGAGTCGCTATGCTTTTTGGATAGCTATTGCCTGCTTAATTATTGCTGCCGTTAACCTTTTTAGTGATACTGCGTTAATTCATTATCTTATCGAATTATTTAGTGTCTCTGAGATTATGCGTGTGGTATTTCCTGCGCTTATTGCTGGTATGTTTTATTTTTGGGGATTTAAACGCCAACGCAAAGAAATACTATGGCATTACAGTACTGAGTTTATTCTCTTTTTAGGGATATTATTTACGGCGGTTTTTCTTTGGCAACTCGGTGAGTTGTTAGATGATGGTAGTGGTAATATTGCGCCACTTCTTTTAATGGGTTGCATTATTTATGCTGTGATTGGCTTTATCAGTCGCTCTTCATTAGTGTGGTTATTTTTCTTATTAATGTTGGGCAATTGGTTTGGTGCTAAAACGGGTTATATGTCCGGTTGGGGCGCTTATTGGCTAGGCATGAATTATCCTATTCGTTTTGTGTTATTTGGCTCTGCATTATTAGCGGGATGCTATTTTTTGCAAAATATTTTAATGCGCCGTCGCTTATTTTTTATGACAAAGATAATGGGATTGTCTTATCTCTTTATTGCGTTGTGGATCATGTCTATTTTTGGTAATTATGATCCGGATACGTGGTATTACATTTCAAGTGTGCAGTTATTACCTTGGGCTTTATTATTTGCTGTTGTTGCTGTCATTTGTATTTATATCAGTTTAAAAACCGATGATGGTATGTTGAGAGGCTTTGGACTAACATTCCTTGGTATCAATCTTTATACCCGCTTTTTTGAATATTTCTGGAATAGCTTACATAGTGCAATTTTCTTTTTTATTTTGGCTATTTCACTGATTTTTATTGGACGTAAAGCAGAAAAAATTTGGCATGCCATTGAAAATAGCCGCATGGTAAATAAGCAATAATGTCGTGAATAACAAGGTAACTCGCGAAAGTTAGCTATGGCTATGACTCTGGCTGATATTCTGAAATTGTGACATCAACATTTATTTCATTACCATCACGTAATAAGGTTACCGGTAAAACGGTACCAGGACGTGTTTCTGCAATATAGTCCATCATCTCCATAGCTGATTTGGCCGGAGCATGGTCGATACTTAAAATGATATCGCCAATTTTCATTCCCGCTTTATCAGCAGGACTATTGGGCGTAATGCGGAAGATACGTAATCCTTGGATCTGTTTAATATCGGTATTTGAAGAGCGAATTTTAGGTAGTTCTTTCGCGGTAATACCAATAAAACCACGAATAACTCGCCCATCACGGATAAGCTTATTCATAATTTTTACGGCTAATTGTGTTGGAATAGCAAAGCCAAGTCCTTCCGCACTGGGGCGATAGCCATTGTAGGTGCCTGAATCAAAGGTCATGGTATTAATACCCACTAACTCACCTTCAGTATTAATCAGTGCCCCCCCTGAATTTCCTTCATTAATTGACGCATCGGTTTGAAGGAAGTTTTGGTAACGTGTTGGGCTTAAGCCGACACGTCCTGTGGCACTAATAATACCTTGTGTGATCGTTTGCCCAATATTAAATGGGTTACCAATGGCTAAAACGACGTCCCCCACATGAGAAATGCGCTTACTATTGATGGGGATGGTAGGTAATTTTTCTGCATCAACTTTTAACACTGCAAGATCGGTTAAGGGATCTGAGCCAATCAATAACCCTTCATAGAGATCACCATTTTGCAAAGCCACAATAATTTGATCTGCATTATTAATAACGTGCTGATTGGTAAGAATATAGCCCCGCGGATCCATAATCACCCCCGCACCTAGCGAGGTCAGCTCGCGCCCTTCTTGAGAAAAGCTTCCCATTGTGCTGCTGTAGACATTAACTACCGCAGGTGCCGCACGGCGCACGGCTTTGTTATAGCTAAATGGGGCATTAAGAAAATCACCATTAATCAGGTGTTCAATAAAGATAGGGCGGATAGAAGGTACCGCAACCAAAAGAATGGCAGCTGTTAAAACACCAATCAAGGTAGATCGCAGTAGCTTGCTTAACATAAAAATCCTGTATTTATGTTTGAATAAGAGGATAGCGTCGTAAGTGTCATGAGAATAGCACAGTTTCGCTTTTGAAAGGATATGTCAGCGTAGAAAATCGTTTTTTAGTGATATGAAAGCAAGAAAAAAACCCTATTACCGAAGTAATAGGGCTGAAAGGAACAAATAAATTAGATACAAGTAAGTGGGGTTTAACGCGAGCTGTTACGTAACAGAAGATAAATTTCTTCGTTGCCACGTTTAATGTTTAATGCAAGAACCGGTGGTTTAGCATCGATGGTTTTACGTAAGTCACCTAAGGAGCCAATTGGCATATTGTTGATACCAATAATAAGGTCGCCTTTTTGTAACCCCGATGCTGCTGCCGCTGAGCCTTTCTCCACAGAATCTACAGCAACCGCTTTAACTTGTTTGTTAACATAGTTACTGAGCGTTGCCCCTTGAAGTGCGGGAGAGAAGTTATCCGCTCGCGTTGCATCTGCTGATTGTTTCTCTAGTGTAACTTTGACATCCATTGGTTTTCCTTGGCGGATCAAACCAATCAGGATCTCTTTACCTGGTGGTGTTGTACCAACTTTTGCTCTTAATTCAGCAAAGCTATTAATGCGTTTACCATCAATAGAAATAAGGACATCACCTGGTTTTATACCGGCTTTAGCTGCGGAAGAGTCCGCCAATACTTCACTGACAAAAGCACCGCGTTGGGCATCAATTTTAAAGGATTTCGCTAAATCAGCATTCATTTCAGTGCCGCGAATACCTAAAATACCGCGTTTTACTTCACCATGTGTAATCAGTTGTTGGCTGAGATCACGCGCCATATTACTTGGGATCGCGAAACCAATACCAATATTGCCACCACCTGGTGCTAAAATTGCGGTATTAATACCGATAAGTTCACCATTGAGATTAACTAAAGCACCACCAGAGTTACCACGGTTAATTGATGCATCAGTTTGAATAAAGTTTTCTAACCCTTCCAGATTTAAACCACTACGACCTAAGGCTGAAATAATACCGGAAGTCGCGGTTTGGCCTAAACCAAATGGATTACCCACAGCAACCGCAAAGTCACCAACACGTAATTTATCCGAGTCAGTCATTTTAATGGCGGTTAAGTTATTGGGTTTCTCAATTTGTAGTAGGGCGATATCTGTTTGTGGATCGCTACCAATTAATTTGGCGTCAAATTCACGGCCATCATTAATTTGGAGTTGAATTTTATCGGCTCCATCAACAACGTGATTATTGGTTAATACATAACCTTTTTCAGCATCAATAATCACCCCTGAACCTAAGCCTTCAAAAGGGCGGATGCTTTGTTGTTGTGAAGGAAAATTTGGACCAAAGAAAAATTTAAACTCTTTTGGAACCTGCTGGCTTTGCACTCGAGTTCCAGAAACATGCACACTGACCACAGCGGGCAAGACTTTTTCTAGCATCGGAGCCAAGCTAGGTAGTTGTTCTCCAGATGGCATTACCGAAGGCAGGGCGGCCATACTGGTTGCCGGGAGAGTAGAGAGTGATAAACCAACACTCATCGCTAATGCGCTAAGTAGTAATTTTCTTTTTTTAGTCAACATGAATATGAGTCTCTTGATCTTGATATTGTTATCAAAAATATTTATTGCTCAATATGAGCTCGATGTTACTAAGACATATAGAAATAAAGGAAAGTTCATTGGTAAGCTATCAGTAGGGCTTTCTTTTACATGGATTTACAAGACAATAGCTATCTTTAAACCGTCCCATTGAATCATTAACTTTTTACAAAATAATATAAAATAAACGCCACAATAGTTGTGGCGTTTGTGTGTTAATCATCTTTTTTATCGGTAGGTCTAAATAATCCAGATGCCCCTTCGGAATAATCACGTGGCGGCATTTTGATCGGGGATTGATCATTGGCTGCCTCTGATTCACTTAACCGATAATTAAATGGGTTATCTTGAACAGGCATGTCTGGCATTAACTCATTGGAGCTTTTTGCCATGTGTTGATAAAGTTGGCGGTAGTCTTTCGCCATATTGTCCAGTAGTTCAGCACTTCGAGCAAAGTGGCTGACAAGCTCGTTGCGATATGTATCAAGTTCTTCTTTTTTAGTATCTAATTCTGCTTTTATAGCATCTTGTTGGCGCATGGTTTTATTACCATAACGCATTGCCAGTGCGCCGATAATAAGACCAACAACTAATCCAATCAGTGCATAAACCCAAACCATGGCAACTCCTTTTCATCTAATAGTGAGGACGATGGATTCTTATAACATCATAACCGCTAAAAGGCATGGGTGGAATAATATCCTTAAGCTTAATATGAAAATTCCTGTGTTACATCGATGTTAAAACAATTCTTACTGCTTATAATAGAGGCATTCGCAAGGTATTTACTTATGTCAAAATTTTAAGGATAAGAGAGCATCCATGACCGTTAGCACGCCATTATCACTTTATGAAACCGCGTTACAGCAGGGGGATTATCAACCTGATGAGGTTCAGCGACAAACCGTTCTCCATCTGCAACAGTTATACCATGCATTATTAAACCGGACATCACCAGAAAAAAGTTCTATTACTCAGCGGTTGTTAGGAAAGTTTCGTGCGAAAAAAAGCACAATTGTCCCTGAGCGTGGTGTTTATATGTGGGGAGGGGTTGGGCGAGGTAAAACCTGGTTGATGGATATGTTCTATCAAAGCTTACCCACAGAACGAAAACTGCGTCTGCACTTTCACCGCTTTATGTTACGGGTGCAAGATGAATTAAAAGGCTTACAAGGGCAAGAAAATCCACTGGATATCATTGCTGACGGCTTTAAAGCGCAAACCGATGTACTCTGTTTTGATGAGTTCTTTGTTTCAGATATTACTGATGCGATGATTTTAGGAACATTACTTGAAGCGTTATTTGCCAGAGGTATTACTTTAGTGGCGACATCTAATATTCCCCCTGATGATCTCTATCGCAATGGACTACAACGCGCACGTTTTTTACCTGCTATAGAACAAATAAAAAACCATTGTGAAATTTTGAATGTTGATGCGGGGATTGATTATCGCTTAAGAACATTAACTCAAGCCCATCTATTTTTATCTCCATTAACAGAGCATAACCGCCAGCAGATGGATAAAATTTTTACTCAGCTTGCCAGCAGTAGTGAAGTTGTGTTCGCGCCGACATTAACCATTAATCATCGTCCAATGGTAATGAGAAAAGTGGCTAATGGTGTACTGGCGGTTAATTTTGATACGTTATGTGTACAAGCGCGGAGTCAACTTGATTATATTGAATTATCAAAGCACTATCATACAGTATTGCTTTATGAAATGGTGCAGATGGGGAGTAGAAATGAAGATGTTGCCCGTCGTTTCTTAGCATTGGTTGATGAGTTCTATGAGCGTAAGGTGAAACTAATTATTAATGCTGACGTTGAGATGAGCGAGATTTATCAAGGGCAATTTTTACGTTTTGAATACCAACGTTGTTTATCGCGTTTGCAAGAAATGCAAAGTGAAGAGTATCTTTCACAGCCTCATCTCGCTTAATTGTTAAAGAAACTCTGTTTTGATTATGGTAGGATGGCGCTCATTGTAACGCTTGATGCTATTGATTGTTATAAAAATGGCAAAACGGTACTTATTAAGTGATTACAATCGCTTTGGCAAGGGAGAATGCTTCTCTTCAGGTGGTAATAGTTGATGACAGAGATGGCGAGTAGGCTAACAAAAATAGCGCCATAAGGTATTTTTTGCTGAAATATTGAAAAAGAATCCAATTGTTTTTCAATTATGACTCGATTTTTTTTTCTGACTTCTCTATAATCTTGCGACCCCACGTTGCAGCAAGTTTTTTATTTCCCAAAAAACTCGCATTTTAGAGTCAGCAGTGCTACTCGAAGGGGTAGGTTTGCTGGACACAAGAGTCGTGTGAACCTCAATAGCATTTGAACCGAGTGTTCACCAACGTGTAACTAAACATTGGGTAATTTTCAATAATGAAAACTTTTACAGCTAAACCAGAAACCGTAAAACGCGACTGGTATGTTGTTGATGCAGACGGCAAAACTTTAGGTCGTTTAGCAACTGAAATCGCACGCCGTTTACGCGGTAAACATAAAGCGGAATACACTCCGCACGTTGATACTGGTGACTACATCATCGTTTTAAACGCTGAGAAAGTAGCGGTAACTGGTCATAAACGTACTGACAAAGTTTACTACCGTCATACTGGTCACGTAGGTGGTATCAAGCAAGCGACTTTCGAAGAGATGATCGCCCGTAGTCCTGAGCGTGTAATCGAAATCGCGGTAAAAGGCATGCTGCCAAAAGGGCCTCTGGGTCGTGCTATGTACCGTAAACTGAAAGTTTACGCAGGCGCTGAGCACAACCACGCGGCACAACAACCGCAAGTTCTGGACATTTAATCGGGATAATAGGCAATGGCTGATAATCAATACTACGGCACAGGTCGCCGCAAAAGTTCTTCCGCACGTGTCTTCATTAAGCCAGGTAGCGGTAATATCGTAATCAACAAACGTAGCCTTGAAGTTTACTTCGGCCGCGAAACAGCACGTATGGTTGTTCGTCAACCGCTGGAATTAGTTGATATGCTTGGTAAACTGGATTTATATATCACTGTTAAAGGTGGTGGTATCTCTGGTCAAGCAGGTGCGATTCGTCACGGTATCACTCGTGCACTGATGGAGTACGATGAGACTCTACGTTCTGATCTGCGTAAAGCTGGTTTCGTTACCCGTGATGCGCGTTCTGTTGAACGTAAAAAAGTGGGTCTGCGCAAAGCACGTCGTCGTCCACAGTTCTCAAAACGTTAATTTGTTATCTTTTAGATATCAATTTGATGTTGAAAAACCCGTCTTTACAGGCGGGTTTTTTTATTTTTAAAATTGTTTTGAAAATGTGGGGTTGTGGCCGAAAAAAGCATGGATTAAAAGCAGATCAAAAATACGTTTTTTTAGAGTTTAATCCTTAATATCTTTTTTTTATGATATTATAAACTTAGTTTTTGTGTATATTAGCAGAATGAATTGAATTATTCGCATTGTTCACCCTAAGTGACATGAAATCTGATAGAATAGCCTGCTTTAGTGTCTTTCTTTCGACGATTTCTTAATGCTGCATGCTGCCTATGGTCATTTTACTGTGGTTAATGTCCATAAAGAATTTGACAGTCATACCAAAACTATTATGACAAATTGATATTGTGATTGTTTTGGTATTGCTTGATTATGATATGTGCCGCAAAGACAAACGGTTTTTTGAACCTGTAAAATACAATTATCTTAGGATAAGACTATTATGCAGGTGGTACTCAATGTCGTACTCAATGAAGTTAAGTTATTTATAACTTTTTAAGTTAACGGCATGAGTGCGTTTGTCTTGTAGGAATGGGGGAATGGAAGATGCATAAGCATGTTTGTTCCTTTAATTGATTAACTTGGAGGTTTTCATGGCTGTCGCTGCCAACAAACGTTCGGTAATGACTTTGTTTTCCGGTCCGACTGATATTTTCAGCCATCAGGTCAGAATTGTCCTTGCGGAGAAAGGTGTCAGTGTTGAAATTGAACAGGTTGAAGCTGGTAATCTTCCACAAGATCTTATCGATCTTAACCCGTACCAGAGTGTGCCGACTTTGGTCGATCGTGAACTGACTTTATATGATTCACGTATTATTATGGAATATCTTGATGAACGCTTCCCTCATCCTCCTTTGATGCCAGTGTATCCTGTTGCTCGTGGTAGTAGCCGTTTAATGATGCATCGCATTGAACAAGATTGGTACTCTTTAATGAATGTTATTGAAAAGGGTAACGATCAACAAGCTAATGCAGCACGTAAACAACTCGCCGAAGAGCTATTGGCGGTATCTCCGGTATTTAAAGAATACCCTTATTTTATGAGTGAAGAGTTTAGCTTAGTGGATTGCTACCTAGCTCCTCTCTTATGGCGTTTACCTGTATTAGGCGTGGATTTAAGCGGTGCAGGTGCGAAAGATGTACAAATTTATATGCAACGTGTTTTTGAGCGGGATTCTTTCCTTGCGTCATTAACCGAAGCAGAGCGCGAAATGCGTTTACCTTCAAGAGGATAATAGAGCATGGAGATTAAGGATATGTCTCCGCGCCGTCCGCATTTATTGCGTGCGCATTATGATTGGATCCTTGAAAACGAGTTAACCCCCCACTTAGTGGTAGATGTTAATGTCGTGGGTGTTCAAGTCCCTATGGAATATGCGCACGATGGTCAAATCGTACTAAATATTTCTCCTTTTGCGGTAAGTCATCTTGAATTGATGCCGCATCAGGTACTATTTAGTGCAAGCTTTGGTGGTGTACCTCGTAAAGTGCGCGTACCTATGGCGGCTGTAATAGCAATATATGCGCGAGAAAATGGTGCGGGTATGATGTTTGAGCCAGAGCCAGCCTATGAGGAAGGTTATACACCATCATTGGTGGATGATGAGCAGCAAGACGGCAGTTCAGCTTCGGCCACTGAAGGACTGTCTTTAGTGAAAGATGAGACACAGGCTGAAAACCCATCTTCTCCAGATGATGATCCTGAGCCTCCTCGCCCAACAGGTCGCCCATCATTGCGTGTAGTGAAATAAATAACGTTTTTATTTTCATTGCATAAAGCCCAGTTAAATGCTGGGCTTTTTTATATCTATTTGATTTTTCAATTAACGCTATTTTTGCACTAGCAAACTAATAGCCGTAAATAAATATTGACCAATCTCAGGTGTCATCCATGTACCTTTAGCGATTTCATGATCAGTTTGATAAATGGTACGGATCTTGGCCTGAATATCACTATCACCCTGTGTAAACTGATTGAACATATTTAGCCACATCTTAGCGAGGTTTTGCACCTGCTCTGAATCTGCTTTTTCTCCGCAAGTGAGTGCATTATATAATCCAGAAATAAGCTCAGGCCAGACACTGCCAGCATCAAAATAGTGCTGATGTACTACGGCAAATTGTTCCGGAGTCAGATGAGGTTTAAAAACAGATAATTGATATTCGCTAAAGCCTTTAGCAACAAAATCTATCATCTGTTTAGTAATACCGGTAGCCGTCGCAAACTTATCATCAGAAATATGCATTTTATTTAAACGGACAAAAAAGTCGGGATTTCCCCCTGTATCTTGCTCTAAAGCTATCATCCACTCTCTTGAAACTTGCATCGCTTCATTTGAATCGGCAGATTTACCTTGTTTAATCAAATTATTGACGGTTGAAATACGCTGTTGCCATGCTTGGCTTTTTAGTGTGTGCGCAGTATAGAGGGGTAACTGCGCTAATTCAGAATAAGTAAAATATTTATCGTACATAGACATCATCTCCAATAAAGAAAACCAGTCATGTTGCGTAAATGGAGTGCCTGTTTGTATTTGTTGTTGAACATGCTCTAGCTGATAACGCAATTTGGCAATTTGTTGCATTTGCGTGGTTAATTGGCTAATGCGCTCTTCAATTAAACAAGCTATCTCTGCACTATGACCATTAAGAATATGACCGATGTCTTTCAGTTTGACGCCAATTTGACGTAGCATTTGAATTTGCGTTAATCGCTCTATGCTTTTCATATCATAGAGTCGATAACCTGCATCGGTTCTTGCAGTCGGTTGCAATAAACCTATCTCTTCATAATGATGGAGAGTACGGACTGTTAATCCCGTCTTTTTAGCGATCTCTCCTACTTGAAATAGCATATCTTCACCTCCTGTATGTCATGCAGGTTAAAACCTCACGTAACGTAAGGGTCAATAGGTTAATTTAAATTTTTTTGTACGATAAAACAGCATAAAAAAACGCCCTATAGTGATATAGAGCGTTTTAATGAGTCAATTAAATAAAAGAGATTATTTCAGTAATTCTTCTAAACAACCCGTGTAAAGATTTACCGCAGTCATCAGTTGTTGTTCATCAAAATCAAAGCCTGCTTGGTGATGTCCGGCTGTTCTATCGGCACCAACAATAAAGTAAAGAGATTTACCACCACAGCGTTGTACTCGTTTTGCTAACACCGTTGCATCTTCACTTCCGCCGAATGGACGGGTTGGGATCGCAGTGAGTTCTGGGTGTTTACCCACCACTTTGGCCATCACATCAATCAGTTCTTGGTCATTGGTTAAATCAACCGCTTCCCCCATCACTTCGCTTTCCATTTCTAATTGGAAGCTATGTGCGGCACCTTCTGCCATACGTACAGCATTGGCAGCCATAAAGCTATTGATCTCTTCATTCTCACCACGCACTTCGATTTGCATTTCGGCATTGGCAGGAGTGACGTTACGACCTTCACCAGCTTTTAATACCCCAATATTAATACGAGACATCCCCTTACCATGGCGAGAGATCCCCAGCATTTGTGTTGCAGCATGGCAAGCACCTGCTAATGCGTTACGACCTAGCTCTGGCTCTGCCCCCGCATGAGAAGGCGTACCTTTAAAACGGAAATCATATTTAGTGGTACATAAAAAATGTGTTGGATTAAGAACGATTTCACCACTATTGGCGATAAAGCCTAAGTGTGAGCCTAAGAAGTAATTTGCATCATCAGCAATGCCACTTTCTGCCATTGCTCTTGCACCACGAACGCCTTCTTCAGCGGGTTGGAATAAAATTTTTACTTTACCGCTCACTTTATCTTTATTGTCGACTAACCAGTGAGCAACCCCTAAACCAATAGTAATATGACCATCATGACCACAAGCATGCATTTCGCCTGGATGACAAGAGGCGAAATTTTCTACCTGTGGACGATGTTGAGTCTCTGTTGTTTCTGTTACCCCAACACAGTCAATATCAAAACGTAGTGCAACAGTAGGCCCTGGTTTGCCACTATCGAAAATAGCGACACAACCCGTAAGCTCTTGCATTTCATCAAGTAGTGCTTCGTCAACATGGTGTTTTCTTGCTACCGCCAATCCTTTTTCAACCACTTGACGACGGCGTCCAAAAGCAAAGTCTTGGTTAATAACTTCAGGGCCGACTTTAACTTCTAATCCTAAGCCACGTAGCACTTTGACGATTTTGGCAGTGGTTAAAAATTCAGACCAGCCAATTTCAGGGTATTGGTGAAATTCGCGACGCCATTTAATTAATTGTTCTAGTGAAACTGACATAATCATTTCTCCACTTATAACATGAATAACGCAACAGCGATGACGCCGATAATCATACCCGGTGCAGTACGTTTTGCGATTTCCATAGGGTTGATATTGGCAAGACCAGCACAAACAATGGCTGCCCCTGCTAATGGTGACATTGTACGACCTAATGCGCCTGATAATGCTGCTGCCATACCCATGTCAGGAATTTCATAACCAAATTGTGCAGCGTGTGGTGTGACGGTTTCGTTGAAAGCAAATGCTGCAGCATCACCAGAGCCAGTAATAATCCCCATTAAGAATGGCCCTAATGTACCACCCCAACGGGCAAATTCAGGTGAGTGAGTTAAGAAGTTGATAAAGGCATCAATCAGACCTGATGCTTTTAGACCGGCTGCAAATACGGCTGCTGCGATAATGATCCCCAGTACATCCCCATAAGCATTACCCATCCCTTTAAAGAACTCTTTAGTAATTTGAGCCGGATTGGTTAATGTGATGATCAGTGCATAAATGGCACCAATTAACATTGCTGCTGGCACAGATAGTTTAAAAGTACTAAATGTTTCGAAGAAAGGCAGTATTAATAGAATTAATGGGATAAAAGGCGCAGTTGCATATAAATAATTAGGGCGTACTGCTTCTGGTGTTGCTTGAGAAGATGAGTTGGCGACATCTGTGGCTACAGAAGAAACTTTAAACTCTTTTTTCACTAAAGCGACAACAGCGAGTGAAACTGCTGCTATTGCTCCTGCCATTAAACTATATGGGCTATGGCGAGCAATTAAATCGACGACTTCCATATTGGCCATATTCGCCACAAAAGCGTTATGTGACATACCAGGGCTTAACATGGAACCGATAGTACCACATAACACCGCACCACCTGCGATTGCGGGGTGAATACGTGCCGCGATTAATAACGGAATAAGTGTTGCACCAACGGCCGCTGCACATCCGGCTGCTGATGGGATCGCAATATTAATAAAATAAGTGACGATCACTGTTGCTGGAATAAGAAAGAAACCAAGACGAGTCAGGACTTTTGATAAAACATGGACTAAGTGCATATCGCACTTGGTGTATTTCATCACGTAGGCAAAACCCATACTTGAACAGATAGCTTGAATTAATGATGATGAAACCATGCGATCACTAAATGCAGTGAAAGCATCAAGCGGTGTCAGACTTAAAATACATAACAATAAGCCGGCACCGATCAATACCATACGGGTTTCATATTTTTTTATTAGCAAATAGACCGTTACGATAATAACGGCTACGGCTATAAGTTGCATCACCATGGTGATCCCCTAGTTAATTATGACAATGTGCTTAATGAATAAAATAACCCAATATCAATAAGTTATATTTTTCGGTAAAGTTATCAGGTAATTCCATTATGAAGTTGCTAGGCTGACAATATTTGATTGTTATCAAGTTTGCGCACTGAAATAAAATCTATTTTTTTAGACTGTGATGTTATTAACAATTGCAGTCAAATAATGATGGACAAAAATTAGCGTAAAAGTTAAATAAAAACAGATAAAGTAAAAATTAGGAAAATAAATTAAATTAACTATAGAGCATAGATGTTATTTTTATACAAAATAAAACAGCTATTTTTTGTAGAAAGGTGTTGGAGGAAATTATTATTAAACAATAATGAGAATAATTATTAAAATAGTTGTTTTTAGGAGGGGATAATTAATATTTATAATAGTTAAAAATAAATTACCCCATTTTAATAAAACAGGGTAATTTATAAATAAAATTGTATTGTTACTATTTTAGTATTAAAGATAAGTAATATTGAATATTGCTAACTTTAACAAGATAAATAACGCAAGATCCCTTCCGCTGCTTCTCTTCCTTGTGCTATCGCGGTGACCACCAGATCGGAGCCTCTTACAATATCACCTCCAGCAAACACCTTAGGATTGGTCGTTTGCAAAGGTAATAGTGGATCATCATTAATAATAATTCTACCCGATGATGCGTATTGAATATTATTTTCATCTAACCACGGATAGTGTGCAGGTTTAAAACCAAATGCAAGAATAACCGCATCTGCGGATAATATATGTTCGCTGCCTTCTATATATTTTAATTCCCCGTTGGTTTGTGTTTTTATTACACGAACACCGATGACGTTATTATTAGCATCTACTTCAATATCAAGGGGTTGGCGATTAAATAAAAATTCGCCACCTTCTTCTTTGGCATTTTTTACTTCACGTTTAGAGCCGGGCATATTATTTTCATCGCGACGATAAACACAAGTTACTTTAGTGGCACCTTGGCGGATCGCGGTTCGTACACAATCCATCGCCGTATCCCCACCCCCTAGCACCACCACGTGCTTTTTATTGAGGTCGATATAAGGTGATTGGGGATCTTCTGCATAACCCATTAAATGGCGAGTATTACCAATTAAATAAGGTAAGGCATTATAAACCCCCATTGCGTTCTCATGGGCAAAATGACCACTCAAACTTTGATAAGTACCCAAGCCAAGGAAAACAGCATCATATTGCTCCGTCAGTGTTTTTAGTGAGATATCTTTGCCTATTTCTGTATTAAGACAAAAGGTTATTCCCATTTCGCTAAATAACTCGCGTCGTCTTACCATAAGCGATTTTTCAAGTTTAAAAGAGGGAATACCGAAAGTGAGTAATCCACCGATTTCAGGGTGTTTATCATAGACTACGGGTTTTACTCCTTGGCGGATCAGCACATCAGCACAAGCCAATCCCGCAGGGCCTGCACCAATAATGGCGACTTTTTTATCTGTCATGGTGACTTGAGACAGGGAAGGGCGCCAGCCCAGCGCAAAGGCGGTATCATTGATATAGCGTTCTATATTACCAATAGTGACCGCACCAAATTCATCATTTAACGTACAAGCGCCTTCGCATAATCGGTCTTGTGGACAAACACGACCACAGATTTCCGGTAAGCTATTGGTTTGATGAGAAAGCTCTGCTGCTTCTATTATTCGTCCTTCATTGGCTAATTTTAGCCAATTAGGGATATAGTTATGCACCGGGCATTTCCATTCACAATAAGGATTACCACAGTCTAAACAGCGATCGGCTTGTGCAGAGGCTTGCTCAGCAGAAAATGCCTCATAAATCTCGACAAACTCAATTTTACGCACAGCTAACGGTTTTTTAGTCGGTTCAACGCGATTTAAGTCGATAAATTGATACACATTCTGACCCATCATTTTTCTCCTATTGTGCCTGAACGCGTAATTCAGCGACTGAACGGCGAGGATGACCTAATAAGGCATGAACATCACTCGATTTAGGTTTGACTAATTTAAAGTGTTGTGACCAATATTCCCATTGAGAAAGTAGTCTTTCTCCTTGTTGGGAGCCAGTTAGCCGTACATGCTCTGCGATCATACCGCGAAGATGCTCTGCCAAAATCGCATAATTAGCCACGGGAAGAAGCTCAATAGAGGCGTTATTGATCCGTTGTGATAGTGTGGTATCTTCATCTAACAGATAGGCAAAGCCCCCCGTCATCCCTGCACCAAAGTTAATCCCTGTTTTACCAAGAATACAGACAATACCGCCGGTCATATATTCGCAGCCATTATCCCCAACCCCTTCAATAACCGCAATGGCGCCAGAGTTTCTGACTGCAAAACGTTCACCCGCTAATCCAGATGCATAGAGTTTTCCACCTGTTGCGCCATATAAACAGGTATTTCCCATAATCGTGGTCTGATGGGCTTTAAAGGCAGAACCGACTGGCGGTGAAATAACAATGCGTCCACCCGCCATGCCTTTCCCGACATAATCATTGGCATCACCCACTAAGGTTAATTCCACCCCTTGCGCATTCCAAACGCCAAAACTTTGACCAGCAGTACCCGTAAAGTGAAGTTTTATTGGTGTAGCAGATAAACCACTTTCACCATAGGTTTTGGCAATGAGCCCGGATAACGTGGCTCCCACTGAACGGTCTGTGTTACGAATGGAAAAATAGTGGGTTTGGCTTATCTTTTGTTCGACGCCTGTGATGGTTTGCGCAACAATACGTTGATTTAATTCTCCTTTATCATAAGTATCATTGTGCTCCTGACAATAGAGCGCTTTACCTGTAGGAGAGGACGCGGTTTCTAATAATCCCGTGAGTGATAATTTTTGCTGCTTACTGGTTATCCCCTCTAAGCAAGAAAGCAAATCCGTTCTGCCGATTAAATCGGTTATTTTCCTTACGCCAAGTTGTGCCATAAGTTCACGGGTTTCTTGGGCAATAAAACGGAAATAGTTGATAACGCGCTCAGGTAAACCATGAAAATGTTGGCGGCGTAGGGTTTCATCTTGGGTCGCAACCCCCATAGCGCAATTATTTAAATGGCAAATTCGCAGATATTTACAGCCTAACGCCACCATTGGCCCGGTACCGAAACCAAAACTTTCAGCCCCTAAAATGGCCGCTTTGATAATATCAACCCCCGTTTTTAATCCACCATCAACTTGTAAGCGCACTTTATGACGCAGATTGTTGGCAACTAATGCTTGTTGCGCTTCTACTAGCCCTAATTCCCAAGGGCTACCTGCATATTTAACTGACGTTAATGGGCTGGCACCAGTACCGCCGTCATAACCTGCAATAGTAATTAAGTCTGCATAAGCTTTAGCGACTCCGGTGGCGATTGTACCAACGCCCGGCTCAGAGACCAGTTTGACAGAAATAAGCGCACGGGGATTAATCTGTTTTAAATCGAAAATCAGTTGTGCTAAATCTTCAATAGAGTAGATATCATGATGGGGAGGCGGGGAAATCAGTGTGACTCCCGGTACGGCATAACGCAGTTGCGCAATATAAGGCGTGACTTTATCACCGGGTAACTGGCCACCTTCACCGGGTTTTGCCCCTTGTGCCACTTTGATTTGTAATACATCGGCACTCATTAGATAAGATGGCGTGACACCGAAACGACCTGAAGCTATCTGTTTGATACGTGAAACTTTGTTGGTGTTGTAGCGTGCCGGATCTTCACCACCTTCTCCAGAGTTTGAAAATCCGCCTAAGGTATTCATTGCTTGCGCAAGGGCTTCATGGGCTTCTTTACTTAATGCACCAATTGACATCGCCGCAGTATCAAAGCGTTTAAACAGTTCACTTTCTGCTTCGACATCTTCAATTGCAATAGGGGTTGTGTCATTGAGAGCTAATAGATCACGTAAGGTGGTAATAGGGCGTTGTTGCACTAATTGGGAATAATGTTGGTAATCAGCGTAGTCACCACTATTTACCGCTTTTTGCAACGCTTGAACCACATCAGGATTATAGGCGTGATATTCACCTTGATGGGTATATTTTAATAACCCACCAGCGTCTAGAGGATAGCGAGTTAGCCAAGCACGTTTGGATAGATTAAATAAGTCTTGTTCAAAATCGCTAAAATCTGCACCGTTAATACGATTATCAACCCCATCGAAGCAACGTTTAACGACATTATCATGCAACCCTACGGCTTCAAATAGCTGTGAGCAACGGTAAGAGGCAACGGTGGAGATCCCCATTTTGGACATTATCTTATACAGACCTTTGTTGATCCCATTGCGATAATTGAGCATGACTTGCGCATAAGTACCCGACAATATTTTTTTATCGACTCGTTGCGCTAAGGATTCATAAGCCAGGTAAGGGTAAATAGCGGTTGCGCCAAAACCTAATAGTACAGCAAAGTGGTGGGGATCACGGGCGCTTGCGGTTTCAACAATAATATTGGCATCACAGCGTAAATTATTATCTACCAAGGCTTTTTGTACCGCGCCTACTGCCATAGGCGCAGGAATAGGTAATCGCGCTTGAGTGATATTTCTGTCGGATAAAACCAGTAATACTGCACCACGATTAACCGCTTGTTGCGCCGTTTCACATAAGATGTGTAGTGCGGTTTCTAAATTATTTTCAGTCGGTTGATAGGTGATATCTAGCGTGATGGATGAATAATAAGGGCTTTCTTGATTGAGTAATTGTTGAAAATCACTATAAAGCAAAATGGGTGATTTAAAACTGAGGCGATGGGCTTGTCCTTCCGCTTCACTAAAGACATTCATTTCGCGACCAATACAGGTTGCTAAAGACATCACATGCGCTTCTCTTAATGGATCAATCGGCGGATTGGTCACTTGCGCAAATTTTTGTCTAAAATAGTCATAAATTAAGCGTGGGCGCTGAGAAAGTACGGCAAAAGGCGTGTCATCTCCCATCGAGCCGGTGGCTTCCTGCCCATTTTCAGCCAGTACATGCAAAATCGTTTCCAGCTCTTCTTGGCTATAAGCGAACTGTTTTTGGTATGTCGCCAGTAAGCTATCATCAAAAGCGCGCTCACCTGTCGCTTGTGGCTCAGGCAATTGCTCAAAAGGGATCAGACGTTTAACGTTACGTTCTAACCAAAGTTTATACGGGTGTCGCCTTTTTAAATCTTCGTCAGTTTCAGCAGAATGTAAAATGCGACCTTGATAAGTATCTATTACCATTAGTTCGCCAGGGCCGACACGCCCTTTTTCTAGAACTTCATCAGGTTGATAATCCCAAATGCCAATTTCAGAAGCACAGGTAATAATATTATCGGTCGTGATAACATAGCGAGCTGGACGTAGCCCATTTCTATCTAGTGTACAGGCTGCATAGCGACCGTCAGATAACACGATCCCCGCAGGTCCATCCCAAGGCTCCATATGCATAGAGTTAAAATCAAAAAAAGCACGTAGATCATCATCCATTTGTGGATTATTTTGCCATGCGGGCGGCACTAATAGGCGCATAGCGCGGACAATATCCATCCCCCCATTAAGAAAGAGTTCGAGCATATTATCCAGTGAGCTTGAGTCTGAGCCACTCTCATTTACAAAAGGCGCCGCAGTTTGTAAATCGGGGATCAGCGGCGTATGAAATTTATAGGCTCTTGCTCTTGCCCATTGACGATTTCCGGTAATGGTATTGATTTCACCATTATGGGCAAGATAGCGAAAAGGTTGCGCAAGCGGCCATTTTGGGGTGGTATTGGTGGAAAAACGTTGATGAAAAAGACAGATGGACGATTCCATCCGTAAATCCGCTAAGTCAGTAAAAAAGCGAGGCAAATCAATTGCCATGCACAGCCCTTTATAGACAGTCACTAAATTAGAGAGGCTACAAATATAAAAATCATTATCGGTAATACGTTTTTCAATTCGGCGACGAGCGACAAATAAGCGGCGCTCAATATCATTAATACGCCATCCGGCAGGTGCATTGACAAAAATTTGTTCTATTGACGGTAAAGAAGAGAGGGCGATACTGCCTAAAATATCTGTGTTAGTTGGTACTTTACGCCAGCCAACGATAGAGAGTGTTTCTCGTTGCAATTCTTCTTCAACAATTTGACGGCACTGTGCAGCGATAGCATTATCTTGGCTTAGAAACAGCATGCCTACTGCGTAATTGTTCGCTAAATGCCAGCCATTTTCCTCGGCAATTAACTGAAAAAAACGCGTTGGTTTTTGTAATAATAACCCACAACCATCGCCGGTTTTTCCATCAGAAAGGATCGCGCCACGATGTTGCATACGGGCAAGGCCATGGATCGCATTTCTGACAATTTTATGGCTGGCTTTCCCCTCAATATGGGCTATTAACCCAAAACCACAATTCTCTTTTTCCGCTGTTTTTTGATAGAGCATAGTTTGCTTCCTACTCAGTTTATGGGCACCTCAAGAACGAGCGCAAAAGGAACGATTTTGTCTCAAGGGTGTAGGTAAATTTATGGGTGCTCATCGGGTGATGGTGTCTTTAGCTTTGCTATCTCGGTTTTTTATTTTGCTAAGCTACTAGTCAAATTATCGATAAATAAAAAACAGGTCAATCAGCAAGGATATTTGACTATAGCCAGCGTGATGCGTGTTTTTTTTCTTTAATTATTTGATAAATAAAAATATTATTTGAAAATTATTTCATTGGTTATGGGATAGTGAGTGTGAGCTATCTCACTTTTTTTACGGGGTTCTGCTTTATTGCATTCTTTGATGTTAGATAATGCCAGTGAATTTATCTTAATTATTAATCTATTTTAGTATTTTATTGTTTTTATACTTTTTATCTAAAAAAAGACAAATTGCATTTTTTAATTTCTCTCTTTGGTAAAGAATATAACTATTATTTATGTAATACCTCTATAAATTGTTTTTATAAATGCTCGCGGGGAAAAAGGAGGATCACTGATACAAAATAATGCAAAGGCAAGATACAAGGTGAAAAATCGTGTTTTGGCTACAATTTTCTGAATGTTCACCACTTCGTCAATGTATTTTTAAGGTATCATTCTCTAGATTCAATCTATTGGAGTTTTCAATGAAATTGCTCAAAGGGCTTGCCCAATATTATGTAGATTTAATGATGAGGCTAGGGTTAATCCGCTTCTCATTACTGTTAGCATCCGCATTGGTTGTATTAGCGATGGTCGTACAGATGGCCGTGACATTCCTACTTGCCGGTGATGTCACTAGTATCGATCTGGTACGCTCTATCTTCTTTGGTTTGATTATTACCCCTTGGGCTGTCTATTTTCTTTCCGTGGTGGTAGAGCAACTTGAAGAATCACGACGTCGTTTATCGCGGATGGTCGATAAATTAGGCGTAATGCGACAGCGAGACTTAGAGCTGAATTCACAATTAAAAGAGAATATTGAGCAATTAAATTTAGAGATCCAAGAGCGTGAAAAAGTAGAAAAAGCCCATCTTGAACTATTGGAAAAACTCAAAAGTGAAATGAAGCGTCGTGAATTGACGCAAATTGAACTAGAGCAACAATCTTCCTTGTTACGCTCCTTCTTAGATGCCTCGCCAGATCTGGTTTACTATCGCAACGAAGATAATGAGTTTTCTGGTTGTAACCGTGCTACAGAGCTATTGACCGGTAAAAGTGAAAAGCAATTAATTGGCTTAACACCACTGGATGTGTATGACGAAGATATCGCCGTCAAAGTGATGGAAACCGATGAGAAAGTCTTTCGCCATAATGTGTCACTCACTTATGAGCAGTGGTTGGTGTATCCGGATGGGCGTAAAGCGTGTTTTGAGTTACGCAAAGTACCCTTTTATGACCGAATTGGTAAGCGTCACGGCTTAATGGGCTTTGGACGTGACATTACAGAGCGTAAGCGCTATCAAGACGCGTTAGAAAATGCTAGCCGTGATAAGACCACCTTTATTTCTACAATCAGCCATGAGCTACGTACGCCGCTTAATGGGATTGTCGGGTTAAGTCGTATTTTATTGGATACCGAATTATCACCAGAACAGCTCAACTACTTAAAAACTATCCATGTCAGTGCCATAACGTTAGGTAATATTTTTAACGATGTGATTGAAATGGATAAAATTGAGCGCAGAAAGATCCAGCTTGATAACCAACCTATCGACTTTACTGAATTTATCTCTGATTTAGAAAACCTATCGGGATTATTAGTCCAGCCTAAAGGGTTAAAATTCACCTTAGAAGCGCAAGAAACGTTACCGCATAAAATTACCACCGATGGGACTCGTTTGCGTCAAATCTTATGGAACTTAATTGGTAATGCGGTGAAATTTACCCAAGAAGGGGAAATTAAAGTACGCATTTGGCAAGAAGCGCCTGATAAGTTGTTCTTTGAGGTGAAAGATAGTGGTATTGGTATCCCTCAAGGTGAACTTGAGAAAATCTTTGCCATGTACTATCAGGTCAACGACAGTCAAGGTGGACGTTCTGCAACGGGAACAGGTATTGGTCTTGCTGTCTCAAAACGCTTAGCACAGCATATGGGAGGCGATATTCATGTGGAGAGTGAGTTAGGGCATGGTTCTATCTTTACGCTTTCCATTGTCGCTCCTGCGATTAAAGAGCAAAGTGATTTTGAAGAGGATGATGAATTATTGCTTCCTGCCCTTAATATCTTACTGGTTGAGGATATTGAGCTAAATGTTATCGTAGCATGTTCAGTATTAGAAAAATTAGGCAACACGGTAGATGTGGCGATGACTGGGCAAGAGGCTTTGCAAATGTTTAAGCCGGGTGAATATGACTTAGTATTGTTAGACATTCAATTACCTGATATGACCGGATTTGATATTTCAAGAAAATTACGTCAAGAGTTTGATAGCAGTGAATTGCCGCCATTGATTGCCTTAACCGCCAATGTCTTAAAAGACAAAAAAGAGTATTTAGACGCTGGAATGAATGATGTGCTCAGTAAACCGCTTTCTGTGGATGCGTTGACAGCCATTATTAATAAATTCTGGGGAGATGAAGCGGTTTCCGTGACATCGAGTGAGTCACCTCAATTGTTGAGTAAAAATGAAGAGTTACTCGATATCGACATGCTGAATCAATACATCGAACTTGTCGGACCTCAATTAATCACGGATGGTTTAGATGTTTTTGAAAAGATGATGCCAAGTTACCTGTCTGTCCTTGAATCTAATCTGACGGCACGAGATCAAAAGGGCATCACTGAGGAAGGACATAAAATCAAAGGCGCGGCAGGCTCTATAGGTTTAAAACATTTACAGCAACTGGCAAAACAGATCCAATCTCCAGAATTACCTGCATGGTGGGATAATGTTCAGGAATGGGTAGATGAGTTAGAAAGAGATTGGAGAAAGGATGTAGAAAGTTTAAGAAACTGGTTGGCAGACGCTAGAAAAAAATAACCCCAACCGAAGGTTGGGGTGCGCGAATACTGCGCCAACACCAGGGAAACTTTTCTACTCGCTTTTTTGATTATCATTACATAGGCGAATAGGATGAAGCTATTCCATACATCATACAAGCAACAAAATAGCAAATATAAGTTTTTTTGTTACAAGAAACATTTAAATATGTGATGGCGATTGGTGTTTACACCTATAAATGGGTAACTAGTAATCTACTACAAATGGAGAAAGATATGAAATCAATTGCGGTAATTTTAAGTGGTTGTGGTGTCTTTGATGGCAGTGAAATTCACGAATCAGTGCTCACAATGCTTGCTTTAAGCCAAAATAAAGCTGAGGTTCATTATTTTTCACCTAATGATTTTCAACCTACTGTAATTAATCATATTACTGGAGAAGAAAAAGCAGAAAAAAGGAATATGATGGAGGAGGCTTCACGTATTTCTCGTGGGAAAATATCGCCTTTATCAGATGCTAAGGCTGAAAACTTTGATGCGGTAATTATCCCCGGAGGTTTTGGTGCAGCAAAGAACTTATGTAATTTCGCCACGAAAGGTGTTCAGTGTGAAATTAACCAACAGCTCTTAACTTTTGTTCAAAAGATGCATCAACAGAAAAAACCATTAGGTTTAATGTGTATCGCCCCCGTTATGTTACCAAAGATGTTAAATGCCCCAGTAAAATTAACCATTGGTAATGATGAAAAAACGGCAGAAATGATCACCGAAATGGGAGGGATACATATTAATTGTCCTGTCGACGAAATAGTGGTTGATGATGAGTATCGGGTTGTGACCACCCCCGCATATATGCTGGCAGAGTCGATAGCACAAGCTCAGGTGGGAATTGAGAAGCTGGTTAAAAAAGTACTAGAAATGGCATAACAATAGAGTGAATACAGCAGATGGTACTAGTGAGAAAGTTAAAGAAACTATTAATTATTCTAATTGCTTTATGGTTAGGGATAGTTGTCCTGTTTTCTTTTTTACCGGTGCCTTTTTCTGCTGTAATGCTACAAAGACAAATTTCTTCGTGGAGTAAGTTTGATTTTTCTTATGTATCCCATTCTACATGGGTTAATGAAAATGAAATATCTCCGCAGATCTATTTAGCGGTAATAGCCTCTGAAGATCAAAATTTTCCAAAACATTGGGGATTTGATTTCGATGCGATTGAAAAAGTTTTCCAAAACAGCCTGCAAAGCTCAAAAACGATACGAGGTGCCTCTACTATTTCACAACAAACGGTCAAAAACTTATTTTTGTGGGATGGGCGCAGTTGGATAAGAAAAGGACTTGAAGCCGGAATGACGCCAGTGGTGGAGCTGATTTGGTCTAAAAAACGTATTTTAACCGTTTATCTGAATATCGTAGAGTTTGGCGACGGTATTTTTGGGGTTGAGCAGGCTTCTCAGCACTATTTTCGCAAGCCTGCTAAACAACTCACCGCCCATGAGGCGGCTTTATTAGCCGCTGTTTTACCTAATCCACATATTCTTCATGTTAATAAGCCTTCCGCGTATTTGCTAAAACGACAGCAGTGGATCTTAAATCAAATGCGATTAATGGGAGGAACTTCGTTTTTAAGCAACAATGCGTTGTTATAACCATTAAAATACTTTTTTTATTGACTCGTCATTTTGTGACGCCATTGTTGCTATTGCATTCGGATCGTTTGCTTGGCGAGATTGGGTGCGAAATTGCGATGGTGTCATACCATATTTACGTTTAAATGCGTCACAAAAATAAGCATTACTACCAAAACCACAGCGATGACTAATTTGAAACACAGAATAGTTAGAAAAGGTGAGGTAATTTAATGCGATCCCCATTCTGACATCCAACAGTAATTGACAAAACGAAACGCCCTCTTTACTTAAATGACGACGTAATGTTGATGGCGTAGTATAGAGCGTTTTTGCTACATCCTCTAAATGCCATTTACGTTGCGGATCTTGTGTTATTAGATGAGTAATCGCCTGATTTTTTGGCTCATCATAATTAAAACGAAAAATATTAAGAATATCGACCCCTTCGTGATAAACCGCCAGCAAAATAAAAAAGAGGCTCTGTTGCATAAACAGGGTCTCTTGAGAGGGGGTGCCATGTTCAAGCGGTAGACATTGCTGAAGTAACGTAAAATTAGTTTTAACCACCTCAGGTGTTGATAGATGATAATCAGGAAGATGACGAGTAATCGGCGCCCCTGATTTTATTAATGGTTTAAGTAAAGAGAACACAGATTGTAATTCAGTTTCAGACAGTACTAAGGTATGTAATTCAATCGGTTTGGTCGGGAAAAAATTTGTCACATCACAAGAAACTTGACTATATTTAGGAATAATCAACGTGAGATTAGTGGTGACTGTGATAGTTTGCCCATTAATACAAATCTCACCTTTTGCACCATATACCATCGCGATCATCGGGTTTTCGATGTAAAACGTTTTTAAGGATATTTGGTTAGAAGAAAGTATGTGTTTGTATTCCATTGTCTTAGATATACCACAGGCAAGTTCAAAATGAACATGGGTTAAAATAAACAAAGCTTAAAGTTAACCACTTAATTTGTGAACTTATAAGCAGTAAGCATGGGTTTTATTATCACAATATTCCTATTGCGAAACCGCGTCGTTATACCGAATAGTATAAGAGTGGCTCAGAATATAATCTTGTTGCTGAGCAATAACAATATCGATATCTGTTCATTTTTTACTTTTATTTTTACCATTGTTATTTTTTCTAAACAAATTGCTGTTTATTTAAAACGCATTTTTTGAAACTCGGTGTAAAATCGCGCGGCATTGATGGAGCGCTTTATCCTGTTTGAGGAAAATGCAATTTATCTTTATTCACACCCTACCCAACATTCATTTCATTATTTTCTCGGTGATTTTGAATGACATAATCTGATGGGTAGTGCGGTATATATTCGTCTATTTCCTGATTTATTTGATCAATTTTGCCAAGTTGGCAGGAGTGGGTATGCCTGACTTTTCTGAGAAGGGTTGGCTTGCTGACATCGCTTTACGATATGAGTTAAAGCGAGGAAAGACATGTCTTACTGAAAAACGTCATCTCGGCCCCTTAATGGTTCAGCGACCTTTTTATCCAGAACAAGGTGTTGCACATACCTATTTGTTGCATCCTCCTGGTGGGGTGGTCGGTGGTGATACGTTATCCATTAATATTAATGTGCAACCTTACGCACATGCCCTATTAACAACGCCGGGGGCGACAAAATTTTATCGTAGTGCAGGAGGCACTGCATCGCAAACGCAGACATTGACGGTTGCACAAGAGGGCTTTTTAGAGTGGTTACCCCAAGAGAATATCTTTTTTCCTGATGCTCAAGTGTGTTTAACCACACATATTCATTTAGCCTCATCAGCGAAATTTATCGGCTGGGAAATGCAGTGTTTTGGACGCCCAGTTTTAAATGAGTGGTTTGAAACTGGCAAGGTAAAAGGGCGCTTAAATTTTTATGTTGATGAGAGATTAATTTTAACAGAGTCAATGCGGGTTGAAGGCTTACAAAAACAAGCTGCCGCAATGCGTGAATTTCCTATGTTTGGCTCGCTTTATATTTATCCTGCAACCGATGCATTAAAAGAGATTATTCAACACCATTTAGAGAAGGTAAATCCCCTAGTTGAATATGGTTTAACGGATGTTGATGGCATTTTAGTTTTACGTGTATTAGGGACGCAAACCGAGCCGATGATGGCGTGTTTTGCGCAAGTATGGCAAATCGTCAGACAGCACTGGCTAGGTTATTGCCCTGAGCCACCGCGGATCTGGGCGACATAATCGTTTATTTTAGGAGCAGAAATGGAATTAACACCAAGAGAAAAAGATAAATTACTGCTTTTTACTGCAGGCCTTGTTGCAGAAAGACGTTTAGCTAAGGGATTAAAACTTAATTACCCTGAAGCTGTCGCCTTGATTAGTTGCGCCATTATGGAAGGCGCACGAGAGGGGAAAACAGTTGCTCAATTAATGAGTGAAGGACGTACTGTTTTAACCGCAGAGCAAGTAATGGAAGGGGTGCCAGAGATGATAAAAGATGTTCAAGTAGAGTGCACTTTCCCCGATGGCACCAAATTGGTTTCAATTCACTCACCTATTGTGTAGGTAATAACATGATCCCCGGTGAAATTAGAGTTAATGCAGCATTAGGCGATATTGAACTGAATGCTGGTCGCGAGACAAAAACCATACAGGTGGCTAATCATGGCGATAGACCTGTACAAGTCGGCTCTCATTACCACTTTTATGAAGTGAATGAGGCACTCAGGTTTGCACGAGAAGAGACATTAGGTTTTCGTTTAAATATTCCTGCTGGTATGGCTGTGCGCTTCGAGCCCGGTCAAAGTCGCACTGTTGAGTTAGTGGCTTTTGCAGGAAAACGTGAAATTTATGGTTTTCATGGCAAAGTGATGGGTAAATTGGAGAGTGAGAAAAAATGAAAACTATCTCACGTCAAGCTTATGCGGATATGTTTGGCCCAACAACAGGCGATCGTTTGCGATTAGCAGATACCGAGCTGTTTCTTGAAATTGAAAAAGATTTCACCACTTATGGCGAAGAGGTCAAATTTGGTGGTGGTAAAGTTATTCGTGATGGTATGGGGCAAAGCCAAGTTGTTAGTGCTGAGTGTGTCGATGTTCTGATCACCAATGCCATTATTTTAGATTATTGGGGCATTGTAAAAGCAGATATTGGTATTAAAGATGGCCGTATTGTCGGTATTGGCAAGGCAGGTAATCCAGATGTTCAGCCCAATGTGGATATTGTCATTGGCCCCGGAACAGAAGTTGTCGCGGGAGAAGGTAAAATTGTCACTGCTGGTGGTATTGATACCCATATCCACTTTATTTGTCCGCAACAAGCCCAAGAAGGTCTCGTTTCTGGCGTAACCACCTTTATTGGTGGAGGAACAGGCCCTGTGGCAGGTACTAATGCAACCACAGTTACCCCCGGTATTTGGAATATGTACCGCATGTTAGAGGCGGTGGATGAATTACCTATTAATGTGGGGTTATTTGGTAAAGGTTGTGTCAGTCAGCCCGAAGCAATCCGCGAACAAATAACAGCGGGTGCTATAGGTCTTAAAATACATGAAGACTGGGGGGCAACGCCAATGGCAATTCACAATTGCCTTAATGTCGCCGATGAAATGGATGTACAGGTGGCTATTCACTCTGACACCTTAAATGAAGGTGGTTTTTATGAAGAGACAGTAAAAGCCATTGCCGGTCGAGTGATCCATGTATTCCATACCGAAGGCGCAGGTGGTGGTCATGCCCCTGATGTGATCAAGTCGGTAGGAGAGCCCAATATTTTACCTGCATCAACCAACCCAACGATGCCTTATACCATTAATACCGTGGACGAGCATCTTGATATGTTGATGGTCTGTCATCATCTCGATCCCTCTATTCCTGAAGATGTGGCATTTGCTGAATCTCGTATTCGTCGCGAAACCATTGCTGCAGAAGATATCTTACATGATATGGGGGCAATTTCGGTGATGTCGTCAGACTCACAAGCCATGGGACGAGTCGGAGAAGTTATCTTACGCACTTGGCAGTGTGCACATAAAATGAAATTGCAACGAGGCACATTAGCGGGTGATAGCGCAGATAATGATAATAATCGTATTAAACGTTATATCGCTAAATACACGATTAACCCGGCACTGGCACATGGCATTGCTCATACGGTGGGATCAATAGAAAAAGGTAAACTTGCGGATATCGTGCTATGGGATCCCGCTTTCTTTGGCGTCAAACCGGCACTTATCATAAAAGGTGGTATGGTCGCTTATGCGCCAATGGGGGATATTAATGCGGCTATTCCAACACCGCAACCGGTTCATTATCGTCCAATGTATGCCTGTTTAGGAAAAGCCAAATATCAAACGTCGATGATCTTTATGTCAAAAGCGGGTATTGAGGCGGGAGTGCCAGAAAAATTAGGCTTAAAAAGCTTAATTGGTCGTGTGGAGGGCTGTCGTCATATCACAAAAGCTTCGATGATCCACAATAACTATGTTCCTCATATCGAATTAGATCCACAAACTTACATTGTTAAAGCGGATGGTGTACCACTGGTTTGTGAGCCAGCGACTGAATTACCGATGGCTCAACGCTATTTCTTATTTTAACCAGCGTTTTTATTGAGAATTTATTGAATGAAAAAATTTACTCAGATTATTGATCAACAAAAAGCGCTTGAACTAACCTCTACAGAAAAGCCAAAGTTAACCCTTTGTCTTACCATGGATGAGCGCACCAAAAGTCGCTTAAAAGTGGCTTTAAGTGACGGGCAAGAAGCCGGGCTATTTTTGCCTCGAGGCACCGTACTTAAAGAGGGGGATATTCTGCTGTCAGAAGAGGGCGATGTTGTCACCATTGAAGCGGCTAAAGAGCAAGTATCAACGGTTTATAGTGACGATCCATTATTGCTTGCTCGTGTTTGTTATCACTTAGGTAACCGACATGTACCATTGCAAATAGAAGCGGGTTGGTGTCGTTATTTTCACGATCATGTATTAGATGATATGGCTCGCGGCTTAGGGGCTACGGTGGTGGTTGGCTTAGAAAAATACCAACCTGAGCCGGGGGCTTATGGTGGATCATCCGGTGGTCATCACCACCACCATGATCACCACCATTAATGGCACAGCGATCATCAAAGGAGGTGCATGATGCTAGCTGATCTGCGCTTATATCAATTAGTTAGCCCCTCTCTTCCGGTAGGTGCTTTTACTTATTCTCAAGGGTTAGAGTGGGCCATTGAAAAAGGTTGGGTATGCTCAGCAGAAACCTTGTCAGATTGGTTAAGCGCACAAATGACCGGAACATTAGCCACACTCGAGCTTCCTATATTGCGGCAATTACAAACGAGTTTGGCAAAGGGTGATAGCGATACAGTGAAATATTGGTGTGACTTTATGGTCGCAAGTCGCGAAACCAAAGAGTTAAGGCAGGAAGAGCGTCAACGGGGGATCGCTTTTGCCCGTTTACTTCCTCAATTAGGCATTGAATTAGACGATACGTTACAACAGCGGGTTAAACAGACGCAATTAATGGCGTTTGCGTTAGCTGCCGTGCATTGGCATATCGATAGTGAAAAGCTCTGTTGTGCCTATGTTTGGGGCTGGTTAGAAAATACGGTGATGTCTGGGGTAAAACTGGTGCCATTAGGGCAAAGCGCAGGGCAAAAAATGTTGTTTGCTCTAGCTGAGCAGATCCCCGCTATTGTTGAGTTATCGGCACATTGGCCACAAGAGGATATTGGCAGTTTTACGCCAGCTCAAGTGATCGCCAGTAGTCGCCATGAAACTCAATATACTCGACTTTTTCGTTCATGAGATAAAGAGATGCAAGAATATAATCAACCACTGCGTATTGGTGTTGGTGGCCCTGTTGGTTCAGGAAAAACAGCACTATTAGAAGTTCTTTGTAAAGCTATGCGCGATAGTTACCAAATCGCCGTTGTTACCAATGATATATATACACAAGAAGATGCAAAAATTTTAACTCGTGCGCAGGCTCTTGATGCGGATCGGATCATTGGTGTTGAAACAGGAGGATGTCCTCATACGGCTATTCGTGAAGATGCTTCAATGAATTTGGCTGCCGTAGAAGAGTTGGCGATGCGCCATAAAAACTTAGATATTGTTTTTGTCGAAAGTGGCGGAGATAACTTAAGTGCGACCTTTAGCCCTGAATTGGCTGATCTTACTATTTATGTTATTGATGTTGCAGAAGGTGAGAAGATCCCTCGCAAGGGGGGGCCGGGGATCACACATTCTGATCTGCTGGTGATCAACAAGATCGATCTTGCGCCTTATGTGGGAGCGTCATTAGAAGTGATGGAAGCGGATACAGCAAAAATGCGTCCTGTGAAACCTTATGTTTTTACTAACTTAAAAGAGAAAGTAGGTTTAGAGACGATTATCGATTTTATTATTGATAAGGGTATGTTGAGACGTTAATCACTATGAGTACCAGTATCGGTTATCGCTGTTACAATGACCGATACTGGTAAAATAATACGCTACTACCACGTGATACCTATCAGCGATATATTTAGTTTAGATAGGTAAATGCCGTTGTTACTTTAACAACACCTTTGGTTTCACTGGCAATTTTAGCGGCTGCAGCCCCTTCTTGACGGGTTAATATCCCTAATAAAAATACTTCGCCATTTTCGGTGATCACTTTTACGGAAGATGATTTGACGGCATCGCTAGCTAAAATTTGTGAACGTACTTTAGTGGTTAACCATGTATCTGAAGAAGCAGTGCCTAATGTCACAGGCTCACCTTGGCGAACTTCATTATAAACATTGTTTACTCCTTCCACTTTGCTAGCAACTTGTTTAGCTGTCTCTGCAACCGACATATCTGGACTTTGTCCAGTTAACAACACATTTCCTTGATAAGCGGTAGCGACAATGCGCGCATTACTGTTCTTGATCTGTTGGTTTTTATTTAGAGCACCAGAAACTCGGGCTTCCAATGTGCCATCATCAACTTGTTGTCCTAATGAACGAGGATCGGTTGCGGTTTTGCCAGCAACGGCAGCAGTACCCACCACAGCGGCACCAATACAGCCTTGTAGCAATAGCGCGGAACAAAGTACTGCGGTAATCGGAAGCAATTTCATAGTAACTCCTTAGTCATCCTGATGTGGGAATAATGTATTATCAATTAAGTCGCAGAGACAATTGACCGTTAACATCTGCACTTCCTGTATTCTGACTGTACGCTGAGAGGGGATCCTGATCTCCACATCTTGAGGGCCTAATAATCCAGCAAGCTCACCGCCATCATAGCCAGTCAGTGCAACAATGGTCATATCTCGAGTAACAGCGGCTTCAACAGCTTTAATAATGCTTCTGCTATTACCATGAGTGGAAATAGCTAACAGTACATCACCTGCTTGCCCTAATGCCCGTACTTGTTTGGCATAAATTTCATCATGTTGCTGATTTCCCATAATGGCGGTCATCACAACACTGTCGGTATTTAAAGATAATGCCGGTAAACTTGGGCGCTCTGTTTCAAAACGATGGATCATACTAGCAGCAAAGCGTTGAGCCGTTGCTGCTGAGCTACCGTTGCCACAGCTTAATATTTTATGTCCGTTTAACAAAGATTGAACCATCATCATGGCAGCTCTGGAAATGGCATCGGGTAACGCTTCTGCTGCTGCAATTTGAGTTTGAATACTCTCTGTAAAGCAGACTTTTATTCTATCAAGCACGTTAAGACCTATATAATCTAATTTAACGAATAAATTCCGTATGATCGAGAATGTTTTTTAGCCATATTAACTGGCGTTGATCAAATGCACAAATATCAAAGCGACAGTTAACCGTCTCGATACTTTGTTGGCGTTGAGCTAACCAACAATTGGCGGCGTACCATAAGCGGCGCCGTTTACTGTAGGTCACTGAGCTGATTGCATCACCAAATTGTGCACTACGCCGAAAGCGGACTTCAACAAATATCCATGTTCTATTACCCTGCATAATAAGATCAATTTCTCCACAGGGATATCGGACATTACGCTCAATTAACTTTAACCCTTGTTGGCGCAAGTAATTTAACGCTTTTCTCTCATAATATTGTCCGACTAGATAAGTACTTTTAGGAATAATCATCCATGATTTCCTGATGTTATCTCTTATAAATAAACCGCCTCAAGATAAAGTCAGCTCCTTATCTGGAGACTTCAAAGAGGCGGTTTATGGGGGAAATTGCTTACTTATTGTCCCACAGGTTCAATTTTACCTTGTTTAAATTGCATCCATGGGAGTTGTCGATAAATAGTGCAATTATCTTCCACACGTAAAGAGCCAGAAACACCATTGAACTGTAAGGTTCCTTTGGTGAGTTCATTGTAATTGTTTGCTAATGACCATGCATCAATACCCATAGCGTAAAGGCGCATTAATGAGTAATCGTTCGCAAATTTACTGGATGCTTTTTGCATTAACGGTAAATTTGCTCCCGTCATAAGAGGAATATCACTAAATTGGATACCGTCCATTTCCATACGAAAATCTGGCCCCATTCCCCCTTGATTACTGCGTGAACTGACATAAATCGGTGGGCGTTTTTTGGTACTGATTGCCATATCAATCATTGGTTTAATCAATGTTAACTCATCGCTAGTGGCAATGATATACACAGAATCAATAGCACCGTTTGTTGTTGGCATTGAAGCGGTATCTAATGGCAGTGGTGCATTGTCTGTTGGCAATACCGGGGTTCCTGTCATTCGAATACCCACGCCACGATTAATTGAACTTTTTAGACTATCAAGAGAGCCGAAAGTTTGTTGTAAGACGGTTCCACCCCCGCTACGCTGCCACTCATCCGCAAAAGTTTGTGCCATTCTTTGACCGAATTTATTGTCAGGAACGATAATAAGTGGATTAGATTTTTGTTGCTGGCGTAAGTGTTGAGCCGCATTACGAGTTTCATCTTCTGGGGAAAGTGAAAAGAAACACACTGTAGTAGCAAGAGGAATATTATCAACTTCATTTAGTGCTAAAACAGGTAAACCACTTTTTAACTCAATAGTTTTGATCACTTCGGGTTTTAATAGTGGCCCCACAATTAAATCAGCACCCTCTTGTTGCACTTGTTTCAGTAACAGATCAATGGGTTGGCTATTGGTATCATACATAATCACTTGGCGATTATTTTGGACAATAGGATCTAATTGCACGCGGCTATTACCCGCAAAGGCTTCGGTTTCTTTTGCTGAAGTAGCATCACTATTTTCAGCGCCTTCCGCTGTATTATCATCCGTTGAATTATCGTTTTCCGTTGTTGCTGTGTCTGCATTCGGAGATGAAATACCTAATTCTGCTAAAATGGAAGCTAAACTATCTTGTTGGGGGGCTTCTGGCGCTGCGTTAGCTTGAGGTTGAGGTAAACCTTCTTTAGCATCGGTAAAGCCTTGCATAATAGCATTACCAAATACTTTAGCTTGTCCTGTTAACGGTAATAATAATGCGATTTTTCCGCTATTACTGACGGCAGATTGTGATTGGCGCAATAACAGCGTCGGTAATGTTAGCGCTCCTGGATTGCGTGGATAGCGTGTTTGCCATTCGCGTATTGCTTGGGATAATTTATCCGCATCATCTTGGTTATATTCATAAGTGTTGAGTAAATCTAACCAGCCTTGTAATGTATTTTCATCAGCTTTGATTACCACACTACGACGTTGTTCAGGTGTAAGCTTCGTGAGTGTTAACCAAGTATCATCAATATTTTGCTGATGTAATACAGGATCAGTGATAAGGGGTTCTAGGCCAATATAGGCACGGATCACATCTAAAGAGGCTTGTCCGTTCGCATCATCAATGACTTTCTGAAATTGTTTCATTTCCACTTGCGCTTTTTCAGCAGGTGTCAGTGGCTGTTGTTGTTGCCCCGTCAGGGTACAACCTGACATAATCAAGGCAGAAAGTATTGCAGTATAGGATAAACCTGTTTTAAAACGCACAAAAATTGAGGAAAGCATACTGTACCCAGTGATGTTTTATAATTATGCTCAATTTTAAATCGGTCATTCGGAATAAACAATGAATCAACCTAATCGAGCAGCGGTAACGACATCCACACTGTACATAGTACCCACACCCATTGGTAATCTGGGCGATATCACCCAGCGGGCACTTGATGTGCTGTCTCATGTCGATTTAATAGCTGCAGAAGATACCCGTCATACAGGGCTTCTATTACAGCATTTTGCCATTAACGCACGTTTGTTTGCGTTACATGATCATAATGAACAGCAAAAAGCAGATCAATTAATTAGCAAATTACAACAAGGGCTAAGTATCGCATTAGTCTCTGATGCAGGTACACCATTAATTAATGATCCCGGCTATCATTTAGTCAATCAGTGTCGCAAAAACGGTATAAAAGTGGTGCCATTACCTGGGGCATGTGCGGCAATTACCGCGCTATCAGCCGCCGGATTACCTTCTGACCGTTTTTGTTATGAAGGTTTTTTACCAGCAAAAACAAAAAGTCGTCAAGATTGTTTGCGTGATTTAGCACAAGAGCCACGTACTTTAATCTTTTATGAGTCCACCCACCGTTTATTAGATAGTTTAGCGGATATGGTGACGGTTTGGGGGGAAGCGCGCTATGTTGTATTGGCAAGAGAATTAACCAAAACGTGGGAAACCATTCAAGGAATGCCTGTTGGGGAATTACTTAACTGGGTTCGTGAAGATGAAAATCGCCGTAAAGGAGAAATGGTATTAATTGTGGAAGGGTATCAAAAGCCACAAGAAGACCATTTTGCCCCAGAAGTATTACGCACATTGGCGATTTTACAAAAAGAGTTACCTTTGAAAAAGGCGGCAGCAGTTACCGCTGAGATTTATGGCGTGAAGAAAAATGCGTTGTACAAACACGTCATTGCGCAAAATGAAGCGGAACAAGATCAGTAAAACGATTTTTTGTTTCTTTCGCTATACATTAACGCGGAAAATCCTTATAATCCGCCCCCTGAGTTGACTAGACAACCGCTGCTTTATCGTTGTCCCTTCGGGGAGACGGATAGAGGGGAGGAAAGTCCGGGCTCCACAGGGCAGGGTGCCAGATAACGTCTGGGAGGCGCGAGCCTACGACAAGTGCAGCAGAGAGTAAACCGCCGATGGCCTGTTTACAGGATCAGGTAAGGGTGAAAGGGTGCGGTAAGAGCGCACCGCGCAACTGGTAACAGTTTGTGGCATGGTAAACTCCACCCGGAGCAAGACCAAATAGGGGTTCTTATGGTGCGGCCCGCATTGAACCCGGGTAGGTTGCTGGAGCCAGCGCGCAAGTTCTGGCCTAGATGAATGGTTGTCCACGACAGAACCCGGCTTAACGGTCAACTCACCTTATATAAAACCCTCGATTCACTCTGTGGCTCGAGGGTTTTCTGCTTTATTGCTATTGCTAGTGTGATGATAAATGATTGCTCGCTGATATCGCTAGCTGATTAAGAAACGATATCAATAAAAAGACCACGAAAAGCCTTTTGACATCTTAGCGCTAGCATATTGCTATCTTGAATAAAAGCACCATCACCACAACGGATTTCCCCAAGCTCTTGCTCTGAGGTTTGGAAATGGACACCGCCTTTGATAGATTGCAAATAGCCTTTCTGACCTTGTATCGGCAAGGTTATTTCATCCCCTTGCGCTAAATTAATATGATAGAGCCAGATATTTTGCCTTAGCATCAAACTGCCATTATCCCCTGACGGGGAAGCCAATAATTGATATTTTAAATCTTCATTTAAAGCTAATTTTTGTGAAGCGATGCTCTCTTGTTGTGGACACGCGTTTAGCCATAATTGAATACGAGTTAATGGGGTATCTGGACTACTATTTCTTTCAATGTAAGTTTCTGTATTATGAGGCGAAATTAATAAACACTCGTTTTGTTTGGCGGTAAGTGTTCGCCCCATATTATCAAGATAAGTCGCTTCACCTCTTAAGATCAGGTTGACGACATCCACATGAGGATAGGTTTTTGCTTTAAACTCAGAATTTGGTGCGAGCACTTCTTGGTTCAGTACTCTTAATGTGCCATAGTCTAAAAAATGAGGATCGAAATAGTGGCCAAAGGAGAATGTGTAGCGAGCTTGTAGCCAGCCATAGTCCGCTTTGCCACACTGTTGTGCTGTTCTGTATTTTATCATCGCGGTACTTTTCGAGTCGATTAATCAATATATTCATCTTAGAGATATGGACTGTAGATTGTTAGCAAGTTAATCTGGTGCCAATAATCAAATTATTTGATAGAGATAAGTATAATGAGTAAAGATAAAGCCATTACATTGGAATCTCTACGAGTGATGGATGCCATTGATCGTAGAGGAAGTTTTGCTGCCGCCGCTGATGAGCTAAATCGCGTCCCATCAGCACTCAGTTATACCATGCAGAAATTAGAAGAAGATTTGGATGTTGTGCTATTTGACCGTTCAGGACATCGAACTAAATTTACTAATGTGGGAAGAATGTTACTTGAAAGAGGGCGTATTCTTCTTGAAGCTGCAGATAAATTAACTTCTGATGCTGAAGCGCTAGCTCGCGGTTGGGAGCCACATATTACGATTGTGTGTGAAGCATTAACACCCGCATCTCGCTTATTCCCGTTAGTTGAAAAATTAGCTGAAAAATCCAATACACAACTCTCTTTAGTCACCGAAGTGCTTGCTGGAGCATGGGAAAGCTTAGAAAGTGGTAAATGTGATATTGTTATTTCACCGGATATGCATTTTCGTTCTTCATCAGAAATCAATTTCCGCCCTTTATATAATACCACTAGTGTCTATGTTGCCAGCCCTGATCACCCTATCCATAATGAACCTGAACCACTTGCAGAAGAAACTCGCTTAAAATATCGCGGTATTGCTATCGCCGATACCGCAAGAGAACGACCTGTTTTAACTGTACTGTTATTAGATAAACAGCGTCGTTTAACGGTGAGTTCGATTGAAGATAAACGTCGAGCATTAATTGCCGGTTTAGGGGTTGCTACTATGCCTATTGATTTAATTGAAGATGATTTAAAAGAGGGGCGTTTACGTGTGGTTGGCCCTGAATATCATCATGAAAATAATATTATTATGGCGTGGCGCAGAGACAGTATGGGAGAAGCTAAATCCTGGTGTTTACGCGAAATTCCTAAACTTTTTGCCGCAGATAAAAAATAGTTTGTTCGCTAGAGTTTGAGAATACAATTAAAAAAGATCCCCTAGAGGATCTTTTTATTATTAAATCTATTATTACCAATTTTTCTTAAGTAGGCGATCTAAGCTCCATTTACCCGGACCTGTGATAACCAGTAATAAATAGCCACCCGCAATAGTCATATTTTTCATAAACATTAACTGATTTGCACCTTCTGCAAAGTTAGTGTGGAACAGTAGTGCGGTTAACAGCGTAAATACACTGGTGAAGATAGCTGTTGTGCGAGTTAAGAAACCGAATAATATGGCTAATCCACCCCCTAACTCTAATAAAATGGTTAAAGGTAATAAGGCTCCCGGCACACCCATTGATTGCATATACTGTTGGGTTCCTTCATAGGCTTCAATTTTTCCATACCCTGCGCTGATAAATAAAATTGGCATGAGAATACGTGCGATTAATAAGGCAATGTTTTCAAAATTCTTCATGATGTTTATTCCTGATAAAATTTTATATTATTTAATATATCTGTATTTTATTTGTTTAATTGCCAGTTTTTAGTGTAAATAACCACTGTTTGGCTTGAGATATACAATAAAGAAAAAATAATATGGAGGATATTAAGAAGAATTAACATTCTTACACAAAAAAATTGATGTTTAGTCAGCGGTTTTTTTGACAGACTTCTGTAATGTGCGTATTAAACCAACAGCGCCTATCGCCCGTCGTCCCCAACGAACCAGTTTTTTAGGGTGCTTAATGCTATAAAGAGATACCACGCTTGCCCCTATTAACAAGATAGGTTTTAACGAGGTTAAGATATTCCATGCTTTATCATAAGGTGCTGTGACCTCTAACCATGTTTGCCCCTCTTGCGCTAATTGAGTGCGCTGTTGTTGAATTTCATCCAACAACAGCTTTTTGCGTCTTGCTAATGCTAAGGTGCGTCTATTTTGTTTGCTCATCGCGGTATTGCTCCAAAAGACGCTTATCTAATTCTAGTTGTTGGCGAGTATCACCTAACAGCGTTGAATTGCGGGCTTTTCTCAATGTCATGATAGCACCTATTAAGGCACCAACTAGCAAAATAGCCGTTGTAATCGCTAAAGCATGAATACGATATTCAGGTGGGATCACCCAAAAGAGGAGAATAAGTAGACTCATTAAGCCAAAGGCGGTGAGTAATAAGGTGATCCCCGCCATTAAAATAAGCTGAATAAGTGTAATTTTTTCTTCTTCTAGTTCGATGGCGATTAATTTTAGGCGGGTTTCAACCATGCCAACGATAACAGCGCCAATACGACTAAGAGAATTCAGAACCCCGGATGCGGGGCCCTGTGGTCTTTGAGTATCACTCATTATGGATTAACGTTTCGAAAGTAGAACACCGAGTACGACACCTACTGCCGCGCCAATACCAACACCTGTCCATGGGTTTTCACGCACATAGTTGTCCGCTTTACCCGCCATTTCTTTAGTGTTATCGACGATTTCTCTACCTGCATCACTGAGTTTTGCACGAGAGCCACGTAGCGCATATTCAGCTTTTTCTCGTAAACTTTGTAATTCCTCTTTTGATTTATCTGCCGAGGAGTTCAGAACTTCTTCTAGAGTATCAGCCAGAGATTTTAATTCACTACGCAGATCTTCATTTGAACGTTGGTGTGACATGAGTAACTCCTTTAATCAAGATATGAGGTTATACCTATAACAATAGACTAGATTTACCATATAATAAAATTAAATAATGACTTAATTCCCTAAAAAAGAGAAAAGTCTTATTCTTGCCAAGGGTGATATTAAAAAAATAATCAGTAATAGCTTGAAATAAAAAACAAAAGCCTGTTTTAATCATAAAACAGGCTTTAAGATGCTAAATATTAACGCTATAGAAAATAATAGAAATAGCGATAGATTACGGTTGATTACTCTGTTTACTTTTCTTCTTAATGACGACCCATACACTCCCGATTAAGCCAATCACTAATAAACAAACAGGCAGTAGCATCAGAAAATTCATTAAATGATGCTCATATTGGCGGAATAACGGACTATTTCCTAATAAATAGCCTAAGGTGGTTAAAATACCAACCCATAACAGACCACTTAGCCAATTAAAAACTTGAAAACGACCGTTTTGTAAGCCAGCAAGGCCGGCAATAGTCGGCAATAATGTTCTAACAAAAGCGAGAAAACGACCAATAAGTAACGCCGCCAAGCCATGTCGATGGAAAAGTCCATGGGCTCGTTGGTGGTAGTGTTCTGGTAAATGTGATAACCAACTTCGCACAAGTCGGGTGTTACCAAGCCACTTCCCTTGCAGATAACCCAGCCAACAACCTAAGCTAGCACCTGCCGTTAGAATAAGTAAGGTTAATGGAAAATCCATGGTTCCTTTAGCAATTAACACACCCACTAAAATTAATAAGCTGTCTCCTGGTAAGAAAGCTGCGGGTAGTACTCCGTTTTCTAGGAATAGTATGCTGAATAATAAAATGTAAATAATCCAAAGCAGTGAGGGATTCGCTAAGGTTTCGTAATCTTGATGCCAAAGCGCCAAGAACAGCTCTCTTACGATTTCCATATAAAAGGCTTCCTAAAACTGAGTCATTCGGGGGTAAATACAAAAACATTCTCTCTTGTTATCTATTTACCCGTAATACATATCATAGGGTTTATTTTTCATTGTTTAAAACAGCAACACTCTAACAAAATCAATAAAAACTAGACAGAAAATTTTTTCACTTAAATACCCTACAAGCGCTTCATTGAGCAAGAATATTTGAAAAAAGACATTCACTTTTGTTTTCCAGTTTAGGATACGTTGTTTTAAAGAAAAAACCTTAAGAAAACGTAATAATAGAATTACTATGATGATGTTTTACTGAGATAAAAAAGCATTATTTTTCCTTGCTGATTGAAACTAATGTCATGGTTATTTATTCATCAAAAAAAGTGTTTTAAAGTTGCCAATTGGCTAGTTAAACTGATTGAAATGTTATTAAAAAGTTAAAATTAAACTCATCAAGTGATTAAGAAAAATCAAGGTAAATAGTATAAGAGTTAGTTTTTTATTTAACGATTAAATCTAACCTTATGATAATAATAATTTCTTTCATTTGTGGACTGTACGTTAAAAAGAACAAAATCCTATTATGATCACAATTGTGTTATTTTGTTGTTAACAAAAATAGCTAATGATGTATATTTTGCAAAATAAGCTTTTCAGCAAGATTCATTTCCTTATACTGGCAAAAGCAAGCACACAATTGCTTTTTTAAATATTATTTTAAGTAATGGAATAACTATGGATAAACAACAATCCAGAGTACTTAACCTGCTTTTTCAGGGAAGTCTCGTTAAACAAATACTTGCTGGTTTAATTGCGGGTATTTTACTGGCTTGGTTAGCACCAGAAGTGGCTAAAATGATGAGCTTATTAGGTAACTTATTTATTAGTGCCTTAAAAGCCGTTGCGCCTGTTTTAGTCTGGGTATTAGTTATGGCTTCGATTGCCAACCACCGTCAAGGACAAAAAACCAGTATACGTCCCATATTAGTGCTTTATCTGCTCGCGACTTTCTTTGCTGCACTAACAGCAGTAGTGGCAAGCTTTGTGTTTCCCTCAGTATTAACGCTAGTTGTCAATAATTCACAACTATCGCCACCTGAAAATATTGCTGAAGTCTTAAAAGGTGTATTAATTAATGTGGTGGCTAACCCTGTAGATGCACTGATTAACGGCAATTATATGGGGATTTTAGCTTGGGCTATTGGCTTAGGTTTAGCGTTACGCCATGCAAGTGATACGACTAAAGCATTAACACAAGATTTTGCAGATGCGGTAACTAACCTTGTGCGTGTGGTGATCCGTTTAGCGCCAATCGGGATTTTTGGCTTGGTATCATCAACCATTGCTACGACTGGCTTTAAAGCTTTAGCTGGCTACTTGCATGTCTTACTTGTTTTAATTGGTTGTATGCTGTTTGTTGCGCTCGTTGTCAACCCATTGATTGTATTTTGGAAAATTCGCCGTAATCCTTATCCATTAGTATGGGCTTGCTTACGTGAAAGTGGTGTTACTGCCTTCTTTACGCGTAGTTCAGCGGCTAATATTCCGGTGAATATGGCAATGTGTCGTCGTATGAATTTAAATGAAGATACCTATTCTGTCTCGATCCCATTAGGTGCGACCATTAATATGGGGGGAGCGGCAATCACTATTACTATTTTAACACTTGCTGCGGTAAATACCTTGGGTATGCCTGTGGATATTCCAACAGCCTTATTGCTAAGCCTTGTTGCTGCTATTTGTGCTTGTGGTGCATCAGGGGTTGCTGGTGGCTCGCTACTGTTAATTCCGCTTGCTTGTAGCATGTTCGGTATTAGTAATGATTTGGCGATGCAAGTGGTTGCGGTAGGTGTGATGATTGGTGTCTTACAAGATTCAGCAGAGACTGCATTAAACTCATCAACTGATGTGCTATTTACCGCAACGGTCTGCATAGCCGAAGATGAGCGTTTAGTTGCCAATCCATTAACTGAAAAAAATAATGGCTAAAGAGTATAAGTAGTAAATAGATATAAAGAGTAGTAAGACAGGAAGGGTAGTAAGTAACAACAAAAATTAATAATAAAAACAGAACCCCATATAGGAAACTATATGGGGTTTCTGGTTATTGATATGATAAATCGAATGTTAAATAGTAAGTGCTAATTCTGTTCCCTGCTTAATGGCTCGTTTGGCATCTAATGCTTTAGCCTCTTTTGCCCCGCCAATAAGATGGACGGTTTTATTTTCTTGTTGTAACGCTTGCAGTAGCGGACGATAAGATTGTTGTCCGGTACATAAAATCACGCTATCAGCCGCGAGCAGTTGCTGTTGTTCATTATGTTCAATTATTACTCCTTGCTCGGTAATTTTTTGATAATGGCAGCCCGTTAGCCATTTGACCCCTTTTTTCTGCAATGTTAAGCGATGTATCCAGCCTGTTGTTTTACCTAAACTTAAGCCAAATTTCCCACTTTTACGTTGCGTCATAACAATCTGTTTGTCTTTTTTAATAAAAGGATCGGCTGAGGTGATCCCTCCGCGATGCGTAAGTGTTGGGTCAATTCCCCACTCTTTATTAAATGCACAAGGGCTTAAACTACTGCATTGGCCTGTTTGGGTAAGATAAAGGCCAGTGTCAAAACCAATACCACCACTGCCAATAATCACCACTTTTTCGCCGGTTGGTTGATGGTATTTAAGGACATCAAGATAGGTTTTTACTATCGGATTATCATGGCCATCAATCTCTGGAATATGAGGGATAACACCACTGGCTAAAATAATTTCATCAAAATGTTGCAGATGGGAAAGTGTCGCTTCCGTATTATTTTTTACGATCACCCCTGTGATTTGCAATTGCCGCTTAAAGTAGCGCAATGTCTCTTTAAATTCTTCTTTACCCGGAATTTGACTGGCAATATTGAGTTGTCCACCAATACGGTCTTCTTTTTCAAATAAAGTAATATGATGACCACGTTTAGCTGCTGTAATGGCAAATGCTAATCCTGCGGGGCCTGCGCCAACGACAGCAATTTTTTTAGGGGCTTGAGTCGGGGTTAAAATAAGCTCTGTTTCTCGACAGGCAAAAGGGTTTACAAGACAAGATGCTGGGTGACCACTGAATATCTCATCTAAGCAAGCTTGGTTGCAAGCAATACAGGTGTTTATCTCATCCTCGCGACCAAGTTGCGCTTTCAATACGAATTGCGGATCGGCAAGAAAAGGACGCGCCATAGACACCATATCTGCACAGCCTTCCGCTAAAATAGCTTCAGCCACTTGAGGTGTATTGATACGATTAGAAGTGATAAGAGGAATGTTGATTTTCCCCATCAATTGGCGAGTGACATAAGCAAATTGCCCTCTTGGCACCATAGTGGCAATAGTGGGGATACGGGCTTCATGCCAACCAATACCACTGTTGATTAGGGTTGCTCCGGCTTTTTCTACTGCTTGAGCAAGATAAAATACCTCTGAGGCATTAGCTCCCTCGGTAATTAAATCTAACATTGATAAACGATAGATAATGATAAAGTGTTCACCTACAGCTTCTCTTATGCCAGCTAAAATACGTAATGCAAAACGACAACGATTTTCAATAGAGCCACCCCATTGATCATCGCGTTGATTCGTATGACTTACTAAAAACTGGTTAATTAAATAGCCTTCAGATCCCATGATCTCAACACCATCATAGCCTGCTTTCTGAGCTAACTTAGCGCAATGAATATAATCTTCAATAGTCTGTTCTATCTGCTCATGACTCATTGCTTGGGGTATAAAAGGGGTGATAGGTGATTGGATCGCTGAAGGGGCGACTAAATTAGGCTGATAACTATAACGACCAGTATGTAAAATCTGTAAAGCGATTTTGCCATCCTGTTTATGTACCGCATCAGTGACTAATTGATGAGAAGCGAGTTGATCTTCTGACATTAGCGTTGCTGCATGTGGCAACAATACACCTTGCTTATTAGGGGAGATCCCACCGGTGACAATAAGTGCCACCCCTGCTGCAGCTCTTTGAGCATAAAATTCAGCAAGCTTAGGTGCATCATGTGGATCTTCTTCTAGTCCGGTATGCATCGAGCCCATCAAAATACGATTTTTAAGCGTAGTAAACCCTAAATCAAGGGGAGTAAATAAATAAGAATAGTGTGCCATCAGATACCTTTTTTATACTGGTCAGATGAGATATCTATAGCATAACGAGAAGTTGCTGATTAAGAGTTGATTATGTTAATAAGTTGTGATCTTAATCATGGAAAAGGTGAATAGCTCCTAATTAAACGATAATAATCTAAATGCCTCGTCAACCATAACAAATAATGATAATAAAAATTGCACTCATTCATATTTTTTAATCATATAATAATAAATACCCATTAATACGTATTAAAAATGCTCATCACATTGTTGATTTTGGAGACGTTATGATTAATAAATTTAATCAGCTTACAAACCACCCCGATTTAGGTAAGTTTGTTTTACGTGTTTCGCTAGGTGTCTTAATGTTATTACACGGATTACACAAAATGGAGCCAGGAGGACTTGCCGGTATACAGGGAATGTTGGCAAATATTAATTTACCTGCATTTATTGCTTATGGCACATTACTGGGTGAAGTTCTATGTCCTATCTTGCTGATTATCGGTTTATTTACTCGATTTTCAGCATTTGTTGTGGCGGCAACCATGGGGGTTGCGGTGCTGATGGTACATTCCGGTGATCTTTTAGCCTTAGATCCCAAAACGGGGGGATGGGCACCTGAAAGTGCTGGCTTCTATATGTTTGCTGCGATTGCGGTGATGTTTTTAGGTAGTGGTCGTTGGGCGCTCAAAAAAGATTAATAAATTTAATAGACAATAATATTGAATGAAACATTGCTAAGTTATTCAGGTTAGATGAATAAACGCCCAGAATAAAGATATGCTGGGCGTTTATTATTAAAGTGATAAATAGAAATTTATTGCTTTGTTGGCGGTGTTAGTTTGAAGATTTTTTCATTTTCACCCAACCACTGACGAGCAACTTGATTAACATCACTGACACTTATTCCGTTGACAATCGCAGTCTCAGTTAATAGTCGTTGATATTGTTGGTCATCTGTTGCCACTTGGGCAAGTGCATCAGTCCAATAGCTAGCACTCTCTTTGGCTTGCCCATATTCAGTTAACCAAATATTTTTTGCCTCTTGTAATTCTTTATCGGTAATACCTGCTTGTTTTACGTCATTGACCACTTTACGCGCAAGTGCAATTAATTCATCTGCCCGCTGTGGTGATGCGGTAAAGTTTAAACGTCCGGTATAAAAACTACTTGGCAGCTTGGTTAGTGACTCAGAAAAGCCTAGCGAGTAGATCCCGCCCGCTCGTTCACGAAGATTAAGTCTTAAACGTTGGCTGACAACGGTATCAAGCAAGTTAAGTGCTAACAGTTGCTGTTGTGACCATTGGGCTTTGGCTGCGTATTGAATACTGATCATACTCTTATCGCTACTGGCAATAGGGTAGGTTTTATTAAATGAGCTTAATTTGGGATTAATCGCCGGATCAGCCCAAAATAGACGTTGCGATGAACGTGTCGGCAGCGTTGCTATCCAACGTTCGATCATCGGTTTGGCCTGATTTAGGTTAATAGGCCCACTAATCACCAATACCATATCGGCAGGCTGTCCTAGAAGTGATTGATTCGTTTGTTGTAATTGTTGTGCGGTAAACTGTTGCCAAGGGCCTTGTGGCGAAATCACTAAGCGCTCACCGTTTTGATAGCTCTCTTTATTAATATGATCTAAGAAAATACGTTCAACTGGTGTTTTGGCGATCCCTAATGCCGTTGCTTGTTTTTGTTGCTCTAATTTTTGCCCATTAAATTGTGGTGCTGTCACTTTTAAATGCAATAAGGCCAACAAGGTGTCTAACTCATCAATAGGCGCTTCGCCACGCAAGCCGTGGAATAACAACTCACTGTATGGACGCAAACTGATTTGATGCTGTTTACTAAATAACGCTAACTCTCTTGCGTTGTAATGCCCATATCCACTCACTTCTGGTAAGTTTAATGCCCACTGTACCAAGCCTAAACTTTGTCCTGTTTCCAGAGAAACACCTCCGGGAATACGCAGTGATACTTGGATATTATCTTTTAGCCACTGGTCATTTTTAATAATAACTTTTACGTTATTGCTCAGTGTCCACAGCTGTGTTTTTTCAATCGGAAGTGTTTGTGTGGTGACAACAGTACCGGTTTGCTCAGGTTTAATATCTAATACCACCGCATGGGTTTTCAATGTAAACGCACCGGGATCAGATTGTCTAATCTCTTGCCAGCGTTGCGAGGCTTTAGTGGCACTAAATACCTGACTATCACTATCTGGGCCGATAATTGCCACTCGTGGTGAAGCTTGTGTTAGGTATTGGGCAAAATAGTGTTTTAAGGTATCAGGTGTAACGTTATTTATTAGTTGATAACTTAAGTTTAACGCCTGCTTTTTGCTTTGGATTGGCATTTCTAATTCAAGTGCCGTAGTAATTTGGTTAGCTAAATAACCATGCTCATAGCGCTCTTCACCAGCAGCTTGTTGGCTAAGACGTTTTAACAGCGCATTGCGAGCATTATCTAACTCTTGCTGAGATACTGGCTGTGAGGCTAAACGCTGTACCTCAGTAAATAGAATATCTAATGTACCTTGATAATCATCCCCTTTAGGATGGGCAATCATCAATTGTTGTGAGCGACGGGCATCTAACATCGCACCTTGTGTATTGGCACTGACGGAAGGCACTAACCCATTATCAACAATGGTTGAAAAGCGCTGGTTTAAGATGGAGAGCCACAAGGAGTCCATTAAATCATCATATTGACCTTGGCGACTATTTAATGGTGCAGGCAGTGTACGCTGTAGAGTGAATTGCACAATGCGTGAGCCTTGCTCTTTATCAAAAATCGTCTTTACTAATAAATCTTTATTGTCGATAAAGCGGTGCCATGATGGAGAGTCAACGCCTTTGTTTTCACTATTTTTTGCATTGAACATCTGGGTAATATCAGCAATCGCATCACCTTGATTAAAATTACCCACTAACACCAATGCCATTCTTTCAGGCTGATACCAAGTATCGTAATAACGTTTTGCTTCTTTGACATCACCATGCTTAACGATATCTAAGTCCCCAATGGGATCACGATCTAGATAACGACTGCCATAATAACGTAACTCTTCAAGTTGGCGATTAATACGAAAACCAATACCTTGGCGTAATCGCCACTCCTCGACGATCACCGGACGCTCTTTATCAAACTCAACGGGATCAAATGTCATGCCAAAGGCCCAATCGGACAAGATCCTCAACCCTGTTTTTATTTGGGTCGGATTGGCATTAGGCAGGGATAATTTATAGGTTGTTGAGTTTAAGCTCGTTGCCGCATTAACATGACTCCCCAACTTCATTCCTAGGCTTTCAAGTTGTTTAAACCCAGTTGTTCCCGGAAAATGAGTCGTGCCTTTAAAAGCCATATGCTCGGTAAAGTGGGCAAAGCCAAGTTGTTTTTCATCTTCTTGTACCGAGCCACTTTTCACCAGTAAACGCATTTCAACCCCCGTTTGTGGGCGTTGTAGCAAATAGACATTTAAGCCATTATCAAGCGTAAAATGGCGAATATCGGGGCGCAGTGAAAGGGCATTATTGGTATGCTCAGACGAGTTGCCTGTTGCACAACCCAGAAGTGATAAACTGACTGAGATAATCAGTAACTTACGATACATATTCAGTAACTCCAGCTGATTGAGAGGAGGACGCAGTCGGCGCTTGTAATGAAATTACTTGCTCGGCAATAGCGTGAGTGAAACGCTGATGACTGACTAAGACAATGCCCGAGGTTGGTAGATGCTGTTTAAGTAATAACAACATATGTAGGGCATTTTGTTCATCAAGAGCGGATGTGGTTTCATCTAATAAAATAAGATCGGGTTTATTGAGTAATAAACGGGCAAAGATAAGACGTTGTTGTTCACCACCGGATAAGCGTGTTGTCCAATCTGTTTCCAGTGAAAGCTGATTTTTTATTTTATCTAGCCCCACCCAATGAAGCACTTCTTGGTACTCTTGTTGTGAGAACTGAGATGCTTGGCAAGGATAAGCCAATAAGCTATCTAAGCGGGCAACAGGCAGATACATACGTTGTGGGAGCCAACTGATATTGGTTACCCGTTGAATATCTCCTTTAAAATAAGGCCAGTGGCCGCTTAACGCACGTAACAGCGTTGATTTCCCGATACCTGAGCTACCTTCAATTACCGCCAATTCACCCGCTTTGAGAGCAAAGTGAATATTGTTAATTAATAATCTATCGTCTTGCATAAATAGCGATAAATTGGCTGTCAGCTTAGTTTGTTTATCATCTAACTCGGTGATCTCAGGCTGGTGATCATGCTCTAACAACACCACAAAATGATAAAGACGGGTAACCGTTGCCTGCCATGCAGCAATCTCTTTATAGGAGAAAATAAACCAACTTAATGCCCCAGCAACACTGGAGAAGGCTTGTCGTAACTGCATTAACCCCCCTAGCATTAATTCGCCGGCGAGGAATTTTGGCAAAGCAAAAATAATTGGCGCCATTGCCGTGGCTTGCTGATAACCCACAGTAAAGAAAGCAAGGTTTCTCTCATAACGGATAAGGTTATTCCAGTTGCGGATCACCCCTAAAAAGCGTCCCATCAGTTCATGACGATCGCTCATTTCACCCCGTTGACCAGCAATAGCATCACCATGTTGTTTACGTGTGATAAGCGCAGTACGGTAATCCGCCTCTTTACGCTGTTTATCCATATTGATTTTACGTAATGGAGAACCAATGAGCTGGGTGATGGTGATCCCGATAAGAGTATAAATAATACAGGCCCAGAACATATAACCTGGTATATTCCACTCTTTGCCTGCTAAAGAGAAAGAGAGTGCACCAGAGAGTGACCATAAAATAGTGGCAAAAGAGATAAGTGTTAACAGTGAATGTAAAAAGGTCACTGTTAAGCGCATTGTCGATTCAATTAGTAAACGAATATCTTCGGCAATTCGTTGGTCGGGGTTGTCTGGCTCTTGCGAGGTTAACCGCAACATATAGTGTTTACTATTTTTTGATAGCCAGCGCTCAAGCACTTGCTCTGTCATACCTTCACGCCAGCGAATGATCATTTTTTGGCGTAAGAAATCACCCATCACGACTACGGTAATTAATCCGGCAATAATAATCACAAACTGTTGAAGCAGTTTATATAAGGCTTGCCCATCGAGTTGTTGTAGGGCGTTATAGAAGCTGCCATTCCATTCATTCATTTTGACGTTAAACCAAACGGATGAGAGGGTTAACGTTAAAGAGAGAATTAATAGGAACCAGCAGTAAAGGGCGGTACGCCGCCCCCAAAAAGGTGAAACCAAATAGAAAAATTGTTTTATTGTTTTCATTGCTTATTTGTCATGTTTTTATTGTTTATTGACTCGGTTGCTCACATTAACTTCATCAATTTTTAATAGTCATAGCTGACTTGTAGCCAGAACTGTCGACCTGGCTCGTAAGATTTGTACTCTTTATCTTGATAGGTAATGTAATCATTGACATTTTTGGTATTGAGTACGTTATTCACTTCAACGGAAATGCCTACACCGTAAGCAAATTCAGGCTGCCAACTGAGCTTGGTATCCCAAGTAAAACGACTACTGTAATGACGTTTTTTATATTCAAATAGCGGGCCGTACTCACTTGGTTTTGGCGCACCATTATTGGCTTTCTCTGCTTGTGAACGAGCTCCATTCCATTGCAAACGGTTAAACCAAGTCACTCCTACATCATCCCAAACACTGGTTAGCTCAGCGGTCACTTTTAACGGCGAGTTAAAGTTGTCAGAGGGTAAGTCTTTGGCATTGATAATTTTTCCGCCATACCACACCTTGTCATAGTTCATCCCTTGAACGCTGGGATCAAAATTGGCATAACCTGAGTCTTTTGGCGTATTGGTTTTGCTTTTTTGCCAGCTAATCGAAGCATTAAAGACGTGATCGGCTTTAGCAAGCTCCCATGGTTGGCTATTTCTCACGGAGAGCGTTAAGGTATCGTGTGTACTACGACCATTATTATTGAAGTGGCGAATAGCACGTTTTTCATCAATGGTTGAGTCTGGATATTTAGTATCACTACGCACCTCATCACGACCATTGCGATGCACATACTGTAAACGCCAAGTGGTTGAGGCTATCTCTTGTTGTAGACCTAGAGTGAATTCATCGTTATAAGGGGTTTTTAGTGAATCAACACCATCAAAGTCGGTACGATTAGTCCACTTTTCCTCCGATGTTTGACAGTCAAAATAGCAGTGTTGTAAACCGGCATTTTGCGCACCATAAAGGGCGTAAGTGAGCATTGAACGTCCATAGTAACGGTTTACCCCACCAATAATTAAAGTATTACCTGTGCCCCAAATATCGTAAGTAGCACTTAAACGAGGTGAGAGGTTGTTTTTTGTACAAAATCATCACGATCTAAACGTACACCGGGACGTAAGGTGAGGCGTTTATATTGAATATTATCGTCAATAAAAAATGAATAATTGATATAAGACGCATTATGGGTACCCGCTAGAAAACGCGTCGTTTGTGATAAGCTTCCCATCCATTCATCATTGACCGTCATGCCGCGATAGGTATAGTTGTAATAGGTTTTATCACGAATATAAGCGCCTTTGGTGCGGCTAATTTCAAATCCGGTGGTGGGGCGATGAGTGACGGTACCCCACACGATGGGATCAAAACGCATAATACTCTTGGCGCTATAGGTTTCTTGTTTACTAGGCAGATCACCTTGACCACCACTGGAGACTTGATTAGGGTGTTGCCAATCAGTGTAATCTTCTACTTTGATAAAGTAGTCTTGATCATTGGTGCGTTTATCTTCCAGATTTTGATAACCTGCGGTTAACTCTAAGGTTCCTAGCGCAAGTTGATGCTTATAAAGGGCGGTAAAACTGAGTCCATTATGTTCATTATCATAACCGGAGTTATACACAGAGCTGGAGAACAGATAGCTCTTATAACGGGCAATATTACTTGATAGATCAAAAGATTGTTTATCAGAGATATTCCAAGAATATTTGATAAAGTAGTTATCTGAAGTACGCGTTTGATCACGATAATGTGGGCTTTGTAATACATGCTCTAATTCGCCTTCAGGGGTGTGAACAATTCCCCCTTCAGCACTTATCATCATCGGAATGGTTGATTCCCGACGAGAAGCTGAGAAAATTAATCCTGTATTTTCCGTTAAACCTGTTTCAAACTAACCGCCATAGTTTTGTTTATCATATTTTTTCTGGAAACGGGCTGGATTACTAAAATCATTATTTGCAGTATCAAATTTTAATTTGGGATCGGTGAAAATATTATTCCAGCTTGAACGGGTAGTACGGTAATAGGCATTGGCATGGGTTTCACCAGACCAACGACGACTTTGTACTTCAACTGTGCCTCCAGTAAATCCGCCAAATTCAACGGGAATATTGTTATCGTAAACGGTGACACTATCAATAAGTCGACTATCAAGATACATCCCTTGCTCATCACTGGTAATACGGGTATTGGTTTCACCATTGCCCGAATTGGCCGGATCAAAGTCATTATTAAAACTGACGCCATCAAGTTTATAGGCATTTTGATAGCTACTGGAGCCATGAATAGAAATACGTGAGGGCTTAATTTCACCTTGGTTCATCGAGTTGCTATCGTTATTTGCAAATTGAACCGCAGGGTTACTTTTAAGTAAGTCGGTGACATTGCCATCGCCAGTATTACGTTGCTTTATCTCTTCAGAGGTGATGTATTGTGGTGCTGAAACAACATCTGTAGCAGGATGATAACTGCTTCCCACCCCTGTGACTTTAACTTCAGGGATCACAATCGTACTGCTTGTTGCTAATGGACGAATAACAAAGCCATTTCCCTGTGAAATAATTTCCATACCACTACCGATTAACACCTTTTGTAATGCGGTATGGGTTTCATATTGACCAGAGAGTGCAGGAGCCCGTAAGTTTTTTATTGCGTTGGCATCAAACAGAATTTGTACCTGACCTTGTTTAGCAATAGTGTTTAAAGAATCAGCTAAAGATTGCTCTGGTAAAGAGACTGATAGCGTTGCCGCATAACTATAAGGGGCTGCCACGGTAGCCGTTATTAATAATGTGAGTAGCGACCTTTTTAGGGGCCTTTTTTTATTATGTATTCTCATTTCACCAATCCCATTCATAGACTTAATAATTTTTGTTACTAAGTAAGAGGGTGAAATGAGAATTATCCTCACCTGTAAAAAAGAATATTTTTCATGTTTGTTTTTACTTATTGATAATTAACACATTATTTTTATCAGTAAAAATAACATTAACCGGTAAAAGTAGCGGAAGTGCAGTAATAAAGCTTTTCGCGTCATTAATATTTGCTACACCTGATACCTTTATTTTTGCTACATCGGCTGATGAGATATGAACGTTGATATCCAGATAAGGTTTTAATTTAGTGATCACGTCACCAAGTGGTTGTTCAAAGAAATGGAGTTGCCCAAAACGCCAGCTTGCTACAGAATCAGCATTGACTGAGGAAATGACAAATTGATTATCAGTTGATTGGCTAATTGCTTGAGAGCCAGCATATAGGTAAGTCGCAGGGGATTTTTCTGTGGCTTTAACTTCAACAATGCCTTCATGTACGGCGACACTAATTTGATTATTTTGATAACGACTCACTTCAAATTCAGTACCGACAACTTTAATTAATCGCTCATCAGCATGGACATAAAATGGCCGATAAGGATTGGGTTTTACTTTAAAATAAGCCTCACCTTTATCTAACCAAAGGCGTCTTTGGGTTTGGACATACGAGACGCGTACCTGTGTATTTCTATTTAAAAAAACTTTAGAGCCATCAGCGAGGGTCATCTCTTTAGGAAAATTGCTGGTGGCTAAGGTCATATTATCCATTAACAGGGCAGGTAAATGACTATAAGGAAGATATAACACAGCAACTAAACAGAGTGCGGCTGTAGTGTGAATAAAGGGGCGCCAGAGTGAAGATTTCCTTTTTTCTATAGGCACAATAGTAGGGCGTGGTAAGGCTTCACAACTATGCCAAATTTCCGCGATAGCTTGATAAGCTTGTTGATTATCTTTATCTGCTACCCACTGTTTAAAGGCTTGTCGTTGCTGTGAACTCATTTGCTGACTATGTTGACGGGTGAACCAAAGCGCAGCTTGTTCATCAATAGATTGCTGGCTTAATTGATCATGGGTATCTGCCAAAAGCGTTGCAGGCGCCTCATCTGTGTGAGGTTGATTTCCCGACTTACTCGTCATTGGTGCATTTCTCCTGTCCTGCATCGACATATCTTTTACAATGTAATAGTGCTGCGGCAATATGTTTCTCTACCATGCTTATCGAAATTTCCATTTGTTCTGCAATTTCGCTTTGTGATAATCCATCAAAGCGATAAAGAATAAAAGCTTCTCGACGGCGGGGAGGAAGAGTATCAATAGCTTGTGTCAGTAAATCTAAACGCTGTTGATGCTCAAGGACGTGCCCGGGATCAAGCTCTGTCGTATAGGTCTGTACCGCATCTTCTAATTGATAATCTTCTTGATAGATATTTTTTTGTTTTTGGTTTTTCCTCCAATGATCGATCAAAACGTGGTTCGCTATTTTAAATAAAAAAGCACGCTGCTCTTGGACAGGAGTTTGTTCTTTTCGATTTAGCCATAGTGTAAACACATCTTGAGACAAATCATCCGCATCATGGTGATTACCCGTGCGTTTTTGGAAAAAACGTACAAGCTGACCATAGGTTGATTGGTAGGCACAACTGATTTTTTGTGCTAATGATTTATCGCTAGTCATAGTCTCTGGTGTCTAAAAAAGAGTGAAATAATAAGCTCTTACTGCTTCTAATAAGGAATTTTTATAATCAATATTTAGCTGATTTTTTATTGTATTATTAATAATAAGCAATATCATTTGTGTTTGTATTATGCCTATAATTCATTAGAAAGAAAATCAGAGGCAAGAATTATGAGTAGTATGTCGGCGACTTTTCCACGCCGTTGGTCCTTTTCTATTGGTGGGTTAACTGCCAGTATTGTGTTTCATGTCACCTTGGTTGTTGTTGCTATAGGTTGGATAACGACGAAAGATGAGCAATATGCGGTTTTACCTCCAGCAATGACGATGCAAGTGGGGCTTTATCAATTGGCAAAAGCAGAACCTAAAGAGGTTCCTGTTGGGCCTGAACAGGTGATGTCAGTTCCAGAAGCTGCCGAGCCAGAGCCGATGAAAGAGCAACTTGATGTGCCTAAAATGCCTGTAGTCGAACAGGGAACTTATGAGCGAGTTGCGGAAAAGCCAAAGGTGAAACCCGTGGTTAAGCCTAAGCCTGTCGTGGTAAAAGTGCCTGATGATCTTCCCGTTTCAGAAGCGCCAGCAGATACCACAACCGCCCCTTTATCAGGTGAAAACGCGACCAGTAGTGCCGATTTTACCAGTACCGCTTCATCATCTCGCAGTGGTCAAATGGGGTGGGAAAGTTTAGTCCATAGCCATATTGATATGTATAAACGTTACCCTCGTGCAGCATTACGTTTTAAAGCGACGGGAGTGACACAAGTTGAAATTTCGCTCAATGCAAAAGGTGAGTTATTAGATGTGAGTATACAAACCTCGTCTGGTAATCGTATCCTTGATAAAGAAGCGATTAACACTATTAAACGGGCATCGCCATTTCCGGCACCTGAAAGCCACCGTTTAGTTAACGGCTCTTTCTCATTTATTGCACCCTTGAGCTTTGACTATCGGCAAAGTAGTTAATATCGTCATTGAATAGTGTGAGCCATTGACATCCTCCACGCCCTAAAGGACGTGGATCCCTACTGCGTTCAGACTGATGTCTGAATCACCTCGGCGGGTTCCTGCTTCAACGGGCGGTCTGACTGCACCCTCCCTCCACAGGCAAGCACGGCATGTCCTGCCGCTAAAATGTTACGTGCCCCGTTGATATCAGCATTCGCTGTATATCCACATTCAAGGCACTCGAATTGACTTTGTGACGGGCGGTTTTCCTTTGCTGTATGACCACAGCAAGCGCACTTCTGACTGGTGTAGGCTGGTGGTATTGCCACTACCTGACCACCTCGCCAGAGCTGCTTGTACTCAAGCTGACGGCGCAT
>NZ_CAWQOK010000020.1:0-21970 GCF_963896075.1 Proteus sp. G4415 | reverse complement strand
ACGTTCAGCAGCTAATTTTTCAGCTTCTGCTCTTTGCGCTTCTTGGCGTGCTTGTTCAGCTTCTAATTGCACTTGACGTTGCGCTTCTTCTTCGGCTAAACGCGCCTGCTCTGCACGTTCAGCAGCTAATCGTTCTGCCTCTGCTCTTTGCGCTTCTTGGCGTGCTTGTTCAGCTTCAAGTTGCGCTTGACGTTGCGCTTCTTCTTCGGCTAAACGTGCCTGCTCTGCACGTTCAGCAGCTAATCGTTCAGCTTCTGCTCTTTGCGCTTCTTGGCGTGCTTGTTCAGCTTCAAGTTGCGCTTGACGTTGCGCTTCTTCTTCGGCTAAACGCGCCTGCTCTGCACGTTCAGCAGCTAATCGTTCTACCTCTGCTCTTTGCGCTTCTTGGCGTGCTTGTTCAGCTTCAAGTTGCGCTTGACGCTGGGCTTCTTCTTCAGCTAAACGCACTTGTTCAGCTTCTAGTTGCGCTTGACGTTGAGCTTCTTCTTCGGCTAAGCGCGCCTGCTCTGCACGTTCGGCCTCTAAACGTTGTTGTTCTTTCTCTTGTGCTGTATTTTCTTCTTTATTACGGCCAAATCCGAGCCACGAGAAAAAACCTTTTTTTTCTTTTGCCATTAGCTACTAAACTCCTCGCACTAAATCATGGCGCGATAACATTGACGATATTAAAAATAATAATGAAGTCTATCATTTGATCGAGGATAAACGCATCTTTTATACGAATTTTATGGTAAATTATTCGCGCTTAAATCAAGGTAAGTTATCAAGTTATCAACAAACTTGTTCCTTGAAACATTAAAACACGCCAAAATTCACGCTTAAACGATATATATCAGAAAAATATGGCTAAGAAACCACAAAAAACGCCGATGGGACAAATCAGAATAATCGGAGGTAAATGGCGTGGTCGGAAACTTCCTGTGCTTGATAGCCAAGGATTACGTCCCACCACCGATAGAGTCAAAGAAACACTGTTTAATTGGCTTATGCCCGTTATTCAGGACGCTCGTTGCTTAGATTGCTTTGCCGGCAGTGGTGGGCTAGGTATTGAAGCACTCTCTCGCTATGCAAAAGAAACGACATTCATTGAGTTCGACCGTAAAGTCGCGCAACAAATTACTGCTAATTTAGCGCTGCTTGGCGCTGATAATGGGCATGTTATTCAAGATAGTGCGTTAAATTATCTAGCTAAACAAGGTAATGCATATGATGTGGTGTTTTTAGATCCTCCTTTTCATCAAGGTATGTTGGCAAACACCCTGCAATTATTAGAAAATAACCAATGGTTAGCCGAAGGTTGTTATATTTATATTGAAGAAGAAGTAAACGCACAGGTTTATTCTTTACCAGAAAATTGGCGATTACATAGAGAAAAAATCGCAGGCCAAGTCGCCTATCGTCTTTATATTCGCAATTTATCTGCTTAATTTGTTATGGAGCTGCTATGTTAATCTTTTTAGGTCGATTTTTAATGATCGGTGTGTGGGGATTTCTTTGTTTAAATCTTATTTCCCCATTCCCTAAACCTTTAAAGTACTTTATGGATATCGCATTAATCTTTATGGTGATTATGCACGGCTTACAAATTGCCATGTATAAAGCAGGCCAACCCGAAGATAAAAAACCTTCTGGCTTACTCCAATTTAAGATCTTCTTTTTTGGTATTTTTGAGCTATTGAGAATACAAAAAGAGTTGCGCAAAGAGTATCTAGAAAAACAAAAAAATAAAAACCAATAATCATCGTCTATTCAAGTCACTGGGGATAACACGCTAACTCCCCAGTTTCTTATGCTCTGATGCTTATTTAGTTGATGTTTTACCACTCTCATTATCTGGTGCATCGGTTTCAAACTGCACGAAACGACTACCTTGCATAAATAATCGCCCTTTCATCTCCAGCGCTACATTTGAGAAAGTGGTTTTATCCACACGTAAGATAATATCTTGCTGAGAGTCCGTTGTTAAACGAAAAGTCACTTGATAGTAATAGGTTGTTTCTGGCCCATTAACATCATTTTCTCTTGAACGTCGATCGTTTTTCGGTATTTGTTGCTTATCAACAACTTCTACCATATATAATTTAACGGGTGAATTATCATCACTGATACGCTGTTTTCTTTGCTCAAAAAAACGATATGTTGCGCTAGCGATAATGATAATCAGCACCGCGATACCTAACATTCCCGCTTTATTCATTACACTCATTCCTATTATCGTTATAAATTCACATTGTGCTTATCTGTAGTTAATTTTAATTAATACGCCAGTTTCTTCATTAATCGCTATTCTTAAATTATGCTTTCTGTTATGAATAATAAAAGAGTTCTCTATATAAGAATAAGGAAGATATTATGAGTTGGCCTTTTCTCGCTGTCTTATTTTCTGGGTGGCTTTATATCGATGCCGCGTATCGTGGCCCTAATTGGCAACGATGGCTATTCCGTCCTATTACACTACTACTATTACTCCTTTGGGCATGGCAAGTCCCTGAGCATAGCATTAATAGTTATCTTATTGTCGGCGCTTTATTAGCAACATTACTTTCTGATGTATTAAAAATGTTTGAAGGTAAGTATTTACTACCTTCTTTAGCCTTGTTATTCCTAAGTTATATTCTCTACCTAATTAGTTTTGCCTTACCATTACAAATCTCTTTTTATCTTCCTTTGCTTGGTTTTGTTATCGTTGCCGCAATTATCGTGTTAGCCATCATCTGGACTAAACTGGATAAATTTGCCATTCCTGTATTACTGACTTTATTAGCGGCTTTTGCGATGTTTTGGGTTGCAGGAGAGAAATTCTTCTACCTGAGCAACGACTACAACTTTTCTATCATGATAGGCTCACTCTTGTTAGTAATTGCTTACTCTATTTGGCTTATCAACCGTTTCCGCTTCTCTTTTTCAGCCTCTAAAGGACTGGTAAGTGCCTGTTACTTTATTGGTCACTTCTTTATTGTTAGAGCCCTTTTTCTGTAAAACCCTGATCCCTTGTTTCTTTATCAATAGAAACAAGGGATTAATTGATTTAACAAATCCGCACTTTTTGACAATCAATACGCTCTGTTTATCTTGACTCTGGACTCTACTCCAAGCTGTAAAGTATCGGTAATTGATAAAACTGTACTTTGTTGAACGAGGAGAGGCGTATGTCTAAACACGCTCATCAACACGATAACCATAAACATACCGATGCTTGCTGTTCAAGCTCTCAATGCTGCTCTAATCAGGCAGATAATAGTAGTATGCACTCACATACTGAAAGTGGACACACTCATAGCAAAATCGATAAGAGTGATCCTGAATGTGAAGAAGAACATCATCATGGCCATCAACATGAGCATAATCATCACGCTCATGATGGTCATGATCATGCCCATGGCTGTTGTGACAGCAACGCCCCTGTCTCTAATGTAGAGCCTGAAAAAATTGCACAGCAACGTTTTAGTTGGAAAGTGCAAGGAATGGATTGCCCAAGCTGCGCGCAAAAGATAGAGACAGCAGTACTGAAAGTGGTCGGCGTTAAACAAGCGAAGATCTTGTTTGCCACTGAAAAACTGGTTGTCGATGCTGATACCGATTTACGTACTGATGTGATTAGTGCCGTTAAAAGTGCCGGTTTTGAACTATTTGATATCTCATCAGCGGGATCTCAGCCTCCTGCAAAACAAAGCCTCTTAAAAGAGAGTTCATTCGTCATTATCTTAGCGATTTTAATGGCGATAAGTTGGGGTGCCGAGTTTATTGATCCACAAGCAGGTCGCGCTGCCTTTATTGCAACGACATTAATCGGGTTATTCCCTATTGTAAAAAAATCGCTACGACTCATTCGTAGTGGTACCCCATTCGCGATTGAAACCTTGATGAGTGTTGCGGCTATTGGGGCACTGTTTATTAATGCCACCGAAGAAGCGGCAATGGTAATTTTGCTGTTTATGATTGGCGAAATGCTTGAGTCTTACGCTGCGGGTCGTGCACGCCGCGGAGTCAGCGCATTAATGGCTCTTGTACCAGAAGAAGCGGTGGTAATCAAAGAGGGTAAAAAACAGACAGTCCCTGTAGCTCAATTGCGCCCCGGCGATATTATTGAAATTGCACCAGGTGCGCGCTTACCCACAGATGCCGAATTAATTACTGCTTTTGCAAGTTTTGATGAAAGCGCATTAACGGGTGAATCTGTGCCGGTCGAACGTTTACAGGGTGAAAAAGTCGCTGCAGGCTGTTTATCTGTTGATCGCTCGGTGCAAATGAAAGTGGTCTCTGAACAGGGGCAAAATGCCATCGACCGTATTTTACAACTGATCGAAGAAGCGGAAGAGCGTAAAGCGCCCATTGAACGTTTTGTTGACCGTTTCAGTCGCTATTACACACCACTGATTATGCTGTTTTCCGCATTAGTGATTATTATTCCACCTTTGTTATTCGCTCAACCTTGGGAAACTTGGTTCTACCGTGGTTTAACACTGTTATTAATTGGTTGTCCTTGTGCTCTGGTTATTTCAACACCAGCCGCCATTACATCAGCACTGGCAGCGGCAACAAAACGAGGTGCCTTAATTAAAGGTGGTGCAGCACTTGAACAACTGGGCACAGTCAATACCGTTGCTCTAGATAAAACAGGCACATTAACAGAGGGTAAACCTCAAGTCACTGATGTCATAGCAAATGCAGGCTTTAATGAGAAAGAGCTACTGATGTTGGCTTCTTCTGTAGAAGTTGGCTCTCATCACCCTCTCGCAAAAGCCATTATTAATAAAGCACAAGAGCAACAAATTGATGTTGTGGAAGCCGATAATCGCAAGGCTTTAGCGGGTAAAGGGATTGAAGGTTATTTAAATAATCAGCATATTCTGGTCAGTGCCCCAACACAATTATCAGAAACCACACCATTATCTGCACAATGGCAACAACAAGTCGCTCGTCTTGAAGATGAAGGCAAAACCGTTGTCGTGGTATTAAAAGAAGATCAGTTCATTGGTGTGATTGCGATGCAAGATACATTGCGCAACGATGCTATCGAATCAATGAAAGTGTTGAAATCGATGAATATCAATGCCGTGATGTTAACCGGTGATAACCCAAGAGCAGCGGCTGCGATTGCACAAAAACTGGGTATGGATTTCCGTGCAGGATTGCTCCCTGAAGATAAAGTCACCTCAGTGATGGAAATCAGTCAAACACATAACACAATGATGGTGGGTGATGGTATTAATGATGCACCCGCAATGAAAGCGGCTACCATTGGTGTTGCGATGGGAAGTGGTACAGATGTCGCTTTAGAAACTGCCGACGCAGCATTAACCCATAACCGTTTAACTGGCTTACCCGAAATTATTCAGCTATCTCGTGCAACACGTAAAATTATCCGTGAAAACATTACCATAGCATTGGGTTTAAAAGCGATATTCTTAGTTACCAGTTTATTCGGTATTACTGGACTTTGGGTTGCCGTATTGGCTGACTCAGGAGCAACAGCTTTAGTGACCGCCAATGCCGTAAGACTATTAAAAGTTAAACTAAAATCTCCTCACCAAGATTAAACTAACCTAAAAATAAAACCCAAACCACAGTCATTGCTATGGTTTGGGTTATTTTAACGCTTAAATCTCACTGCGAGATAATTCTATTACTTATCTATTTCCTCAATACTCACATGTGCTTTTTTTCGTGAAAATAGTTTAACCACAAAGACATAGAACAGTGGTACAAAGAAAATAGCCAAGAAAGTGGATGCGAGCATACCGCCAATTACCCCAGTTGCAACAGAGTGCTGACTACCTTGCCCTGCGCCTGAAGCAAGTGCCATAGGTAATACCCCAAAAGTAAAGGCGAGTGAGGTCATAATGATAGGGCGTAGTCTCATTCTTGCCGCTTCTGCTGCCGCATCGATTAATGGTTTACCATCCTTCTCATAAAGATGTTTAGCAAACTCAACAATTAAGATGGCATTTTTCGCTGATAGGCCAATGGTGGTCATCAAACCTATTTGGAAATAGACATCTGAGGATAAACCTCGTAACAGTGTCGCGATAACAGCCCCTAAAATACCAAATGGCACCACTAAAGCGACAGAGAAAGGTACTGACCAACTTTCATAAAGTGCCGCTAAGCTTAAGAAAACAAACAGAATTGTCATCACATATAATGCAGGTGCTTGGTCTTGTGTTTGAATTTCTTCATAAGACAGACCGCTGTAGCTTAGGCTGATTTCAGATGGCAATTGTTTCATAATATCTGCAATTGCCAGCATCGCGTCACCCGTACTGTAACCTGGCGCTGGTTCACCTAAGATCTCAATCGCTGATAGCCCATTAAAACGCTCTAATTTCGGTGGCCCCATATACCATTGTGTTGTTGCAAAGGCATTGAATGGGATCATTTCACCGCGCTGATTACGAACATGCCATTTATCCAGATCGGTTGGCAACATACGCGCTGAGGCTTCCCCTTGTAGATAAACACGTTTAACACGACCTTCATCAATAAAATCATTTACATACATCGAGCCCCATGCGGCAGATAATGTATCGTTAATATCAGATAAACGCAGTTGTAATGCTCTTGCACGCTCTTTATCAATCACAACACGTAATTGAGGTTCATCGTTTTTACCGTTCGGGCGAACATTAGTTAATACTGGACTTTGTGCTGCTAATTCGAGGAATTTATCACGAGCTTTAACCAATTCAGTATGGCCTAAACCCGCATTATCTTGTAAGTAGAAATCAAATCCCATCGCATTCCCCATCTCCATAATAGCAGGTGGTGGGAACGCAATAACCATACCATCACGGATAGAGTTAAAGTGTTGCTGTGCTCGTGCCACTAATGAGAAAACATCTTCTCCTTTTCCTTTACGCTCTGACCAATCAGCCAAGTTAACAAATGCCATACCCGCATTTTGACCACGACCTGCAAAGTTAAAGCCATTAACAGTAAATACTGTTTTAACCAGATGTTTTTCTTCGGTCAGTAAATAATCCCTAAATTCTGCCATGGTTTGTTCCATACGCTCAGCGGTACTATTTGCTGGCATACGGACTTCAATCATCACAACCCCTTGGTCTTCATTTGGTAAGAAAGCTTTAGGTAATTGCGTAAATAACCACCCTGTTCCAACGGTAATAATGAGGAAAATAAACATATAACGGCCTCGACGGTACAAGATATTGCGTACCCCCTTCTCGTAATAGTTAGTTCCTCTATCAAAGAAACGGTTGAACAGCCAGAAGAATCCACGACGTTTCTTCTCCTTGTGTTGTGGTTTTTTCAATATGGACGCACATAATGCGGGTGTAAATGTTAATGCGATAAGCACTGATAATGCCATCGCGACAACAATAGTCGCTGCAAACTGGCGATAAATAATCCCAGCCGATCCACCAAAAAATGCCATTGGCACAAAGACCGCTGATAAAACAAGACCAATCCCCACTAACGCCCCTTGAATTTGTGTCATCGAGAGAATGGTCGCTTCTTTTACCGAAATCGCCTGTTCATGCATGATCCGTTCAACGTTTTCAACCACAACGATGGCATCATCCACCAGCAAGCCGATTGCGAGCACCATGGCATACATCGTTAATACGTTGATAGTTAAACCTAATGCGGCTAATACACCAAAAGTTCCTAATAAAACAACCGGTATAGCCAATGTTGGTACCAAGGTTGCCCGAATATTTTGTAGGAACAGGAACATAACCAAGAACACTAAGATGGAAGCTTCGACAATCGTTCTTACCACAGAGCTAATGGACGATTTTACAGAAGGCGTTGTGTCATAAGGGAAAAGGGCTTTTACACCTTGAGGGAAAAACTGCGACTGAGCTTCCACAACCTCTTTTACTTTTTTAGATACATCAAGTAGGTTAGCTCCGGGCGCTAAGCGCATAGCCATACCCGCAGACGGTTTACCATTGTATAAGCTTGAAATAGAGAAATTATCTGCCCCTACTTCGACTTTCGCTACATCTTGTAACAGAACTTGTGAGCCATCAAGATTCACTTTTAATAGAATATGGTTGAATTCATCTACTGATACCATACGTGATGCGCTGGTAATGGTTGCGTTTAACTCAACACCTTTTAATGCCGGTAAGCCCGCTAACTGCCCGGCAGACACCTGTACATTCTCATCTTGGATAGCCGCGGCAATATCTTGCGGCATCAGGTGATAATTGGTCAGTTTATCCGGATCAAGCCAAATACGCATAGCGCGTGGTGATCCCAATAACAGAATATCCCCCATACCATCAATACGAGAAATAGGATCTTTCATATGTGAGGCAAGGTAATTACCTAAATCAAAGGCATCTAATTTTCCAGATTCATCTACAAGGGCAACCACTTGCATAAAGTTAATCTGGAATTTCACTACCCTCATCCCTTGTCGTTGTACTTCAAGGGGTAACTTAGGTGTTGCTAATTGCAGTTTATTTTGTACCTGCATCAACGCAATATCACTATCCGTACCTTGTTCAAAAGTGGCGATAACTTCAAAGCTACCATCCGTATTACTATTTGAACTTAAATAACGGAAGCCATCTAATCCGCTAAGCTCTTGCTCAATAACTTGAACAACCGTGTCTTGCACTGTTTCAGCCGATGCACCGGGATAAACTGCGGTGATCATTATCGCTGGAGCTGCAATTTCAGGATATTGACTCACAGGAAGTTTTATTAACGACAATCCTCCTGCAATCATAATAACAATAGCCATCACCCACGAAAGTATTGGCCGATTAATAAAAAATCGAGACATAATAATGTATTACCTAAATGAAGACTTACTCTAAGGTGGTCTTTAATGAAATGTTGTTAGCAGGAACCGCATTGACTTTTACGCCCGGTTTTGCACGATGATGACCTTCTGTCATGATCCTATCGCCAGCTTGTAATCCCTGTTTTATGATCCATCCATTACCTTGTGGTTTTAATATTTCAACATCTCTTGCTTGTAATACTTGTTGTTGATCAACGATATATGTGATGGATTTACCACGGGCATCAAAGGTAATCGCTTGTTGTGGCACAACAATCGCTTTCTCTTGAGTTCCTTGCATAATACGAGCTTTGGTATACATTCCTGGTAATAATTGGTGCTGTGGATTAGGGAATTTGGCGCGTAATGTCACTGAGCCTGTACTTGGCTCAACTTGGACTTCGGAAAAACTTAATGTACCGGTATAAGGGTACTGAGAGCCATCTTCTAAAAACAGCGTCACATCCATTTTATCTTCACTATCAGTGACGACACCTTGTTGGATCAGTGACTTTAATTTCAGTTGGTTAGTAATAGGTTGAGTAATATCCACATAGATAGGATCAAGCTGTGTGATGGTCGCTAATGGCTGGCTTTGTCCACTACTCACTAATGCCCCTTCACTAACAAAAGAGCGACTGATTTTGCCGCTAATAGGTGATAAAACTTGGGTATAGCCAAGGTTAATCTTTGCTTGATTTAAATCGGCTTTAGCTTGATCAAGGCGTGAAACTACATCGTCATATTCTTGCTGACTAATGGCATTAGTGGCACGTAAAGATTTATAACGGGCAGCTAATTTTTTCACATTATCGTAAGCCGCTTGTGCTTTAGCTACCTGAGTTTCGTAAGGTTTTTTATCTATTTGATACAGTGGTTGATCTTTTTTAACATCACTACCTTCAGTAAATAGACGTTTTTCTAAAATACCATCGACTTGTGGGCGCACCTGTGAGACACGATAAGATGCCGTTCTTGCTGGCAAATCGACCGTTAATGGAAGAATTTCCTCTTTGACAGTATAGACTCCCACTTCTGGGATAGCAGGCTTGGTTGGCTGAGTCGATTGATCGTTACAGCCCATTAAGACAAAACTTACCATCATCACAGAAGTAAAAGGAATATTACAACCCTTTGTTTTAAATAAATGTTTTGTTTTTTTCATAGTTAGTGGAATTGTGCTGATAAAAAAAATACCGTACTCCCTATGCGAATGGTTTCCGGTACAACGAATTAATTAAGAACGTCATCTATTTATGGCTATTAAAATAAATAGTCTAAATATTAAATTAATAACACATACAGTTGAGATCCTTATTTATTAGAGGTTTTTGTATTTATTAATACGCTGTGAATAATGAACTTTTCAAGATATTTTAACAAGATTATAATTTATCAATATGTGGCATTTTCAATAAATGAAAACACATATTATTGAAAATAAACAAATTAAACAAAATAAACCCTATTATAAAAAACACTAAAATAGCATTTTTAGGAAAAATAAAAAGAGCAAAAAATTAACTAATAATTATCCCTTTATCATTAAAACGATGAATAAACAAACATTTTTAAATACTATTTTCACAATAATACAAAAGAGATAAATAAAATTATTTTAATTGTTTCTTATACGAAACTAATACAATAAATCTATTAATTCACACAAACCTATAAATATAGAAAAATAATCTCTTAGAAAAAACATGACTAATTCATCATAAAACCATTGCATTTATTCATGAGGTAAATAGATTTTATATGAGGTATAAAAAGGCAAGGAGAGCTACTTTTGCCTTGAAAGAAAGAGCCACAAGCGAGACAAGCCATGCTTTATCTCGCTTGATAAGCGTGTTTTTTACAAGATAAGCTGATTTACAGCTGCCCCTCTTTTTTGCGGATCAAATAACGATAAGGTGTTGCTTGCGTCTCTTGCTGTAATAGGTCATGTTCCATAAAACGACAAAAACCGGGAATATCACGCACTGTAGCCGGATCATCAGCAATCACCAACAGTGTTTCCCCCTGAGCCATATTTCTTATGGTTTTACGCACTAACATAACAGGCTCAGGACAACGTAGTCCTAAGGTATCTAATGTTTTTGTCGCATCATCAAATTGGGCATTCATTGTATTAACCATTTTTTCGCACTAACAGATAGCACTATTATATCTCGCTTTGCCTCGCACATCACGGCACATTCATCAACTTCACGTTGAGTTATCGCCGATCTTTGCTTTTGTTGCGCAACAAGAGTATGATGCGCATCCTCTCCTGATGAGAGAAAATCATACGTTTTATTGGGTTCCCTCACCCCAATCACTAAAAAGGTACAATTTATGTATAGGTTTACCTCCCGCCAAAAAGCGGCGGCGCTATTATGGCTTTCGTTATTTCATATATTGATAATTACTTCTAGTAACTATCTTGTTCAATTGCCTATTTCTATTTTTGGCTTCCATACCACATGGGGTGCATTTACTTTTCCATTTATTTTCTTAGCGACAGATTTAACTGTTCGTATCTATGGGGCCCCTCTGGCAAGACGCATTATTACTGCCGTTATGATACCGGCATTAGCTATTTCCTACCTAATATCAACACTCTTTTTCCAAGGAAGTTGGCAAGGTTTTGCCTCACTCAATGATTTTAATATCATGGTGGCAAGAATAGCGACAGCAAGCTTTATGGCGTATGTGTTAGGGCAAATTATGGATGTTTCTGTCTTTAATCGTTTAAGACAGCAACAAAAATGGTGGGTTGCACCAAGTGCAGCGATGTTTTTTGGTAATTTCTTAGATACTGTTGCCTTCTTTTTTATTGCCTTTTATCGCAGTACAGATGCGTTTATGGCGGCCAATTGGGTCGAAATAGCGCTTGTGGATTACACTTTTAAATTGACGATTTGTATGCTGTTTTTCTTACCGGCCTATGGCGTATTATTGAACTTTATTTTGCGCTATTTTTTTGCACAAGAAAATCAACAACAAAGCTATGCTCAAATCCGTCCTTAGCTGATTGACTCCCCCAATAAGGCTTTATTCTTTGCACAATAAAGCCTTAGCTTACTTTTACCAATACCTTGATCTACCGGCAATAAATACCATTATTTAGCATAATAAGTGAAGACACCGCACTACTATTGATGAATGATAAAGAGTAAGACTTTTATTGCCTAGCAATACAAACATTAACCCGTTTCAATATAATATTTTTATTATCAATTAAACTATTAATAGTATTCTGGATCATCTCAGCTTTTTTCCATCTCGGTTAAGATGATATTCCCCGCCATAAAGATTTTTTACTCTTTTGAAGATAGTAGGAGTCTATTATGTTAAAAGTTATTCAATCCCCAGCGAAGTATATCCAAGGGCCTGATGCGTTATATCATATTGGGAAATATACAAAACCTTTGGGTGAGAGAGCATTGATTATCGCTGATAAGTTTGTCATGGATCTGGCTGGCAGCATCGTCAAAGACAGCATGACACAGTATGAAGTCAATGGACACTTTGAACAGTTTCACGGTGAATGTACACATAAAGAGATTGACCGCTTAGTTGAGATAGCCAAACAACAAGCCGCTCTTGTTATCATTGGTGTTGGGGGAGGAAAAACCCTTGATACCGCCAAAGCCGTCGCCTATAAATGCCAGTTACCTGTGGTGATCTCTCCTACTATCGCATCAACCGATGCCCCTACTAGCGCACTTTCTGTTATTTATACAGAATTAGGCGCATTTGATAGCTATCTTTTCTACCCGAAAAATCCTGATATCGTTGTTATGGATACCAATGTGATTGCCTCAGCACCACCACGTTTATTAGTGGCAGGGATGGGAGATGCCTTAGCGACCTATTTTGAAGCAAGAGCCTGTAGTCGAGCACAAAAGCAAACAATGGCTGGAGGTAAAACCACCCTTGCAGCACTGGCATTAGCAGAGCTTTGTTATCACACCCTACTTGAAGATGGCTATAAAGCCAAACTGGCCGTCAGCCGTAGTGTGTGTACTACTGCGGTTGAAAATATTATCGAAGCAAATACCTTTTTAAGCGGTATTGGTTTTGAAAGTGCCGGATTAGCCGCCGCACATGCAATACATAATGGTTTCACTGCATTAGAAGAGTGCCATGCAATGTATCACGGTGAAAAAGTCGCCTTTGGTACTCTAGTTCAACTAGTGCTAGAAAATAGCCCGTTAGAAGAGATCGAAGAAGTACTCGATTTCTGTGTTCAAGTTGGCTTACCTGTTACCTTAGAAGAATTAGGCGTACATGCTACAGGTGATGAATTAAATGAAAAAATCATGGCTGTCGCAGAATTAAGCTGTGCAGAAGGTGAAACAATTTACAATATGCCATTTGATGTTGATTCCGATAAAGTGTTTGCGGCGATTATGGCAGCAGACCAATTAGGGCGTGAGTGGTTATATTAAGGATTAATATTAATGGCGCCAACAGGGTGCTCTGTACCCTGTTGACTCACGATGTGATGTAAAGTAATAAAAAAGGGAATAAAAGGTCGACTTTTATTCCCAAATTGCTTGTTATTGTGATCAGTGACTACGTTATTGTTATCTCATTAATTTTTTCTACAATGCCCGAGCTAATAAGCTAATTGGGTGTTCACATTTTTTGGTTGTTGACATTTCTATTTGCCATTTACAGGTTTCGCAATCTGTAATGACTAAATCACAACCACTCTCTTCAATTTGACGGAATAATCCCGCCCCAATGCCTTGCGCAACATCGTAGTTTTCCGATTTAAAACCATAAGTACCGGCAATACCACAACATTGTGAATCTAATACAATCACTTCTACCCCAGGAATACGTTTGATTAAATCAATGGAGTAAGCCGCCCACCCCATTTTTTCCATATGGCAAGGGGTATGATAAACCACTTTTAATGGGGTATGTTTTAATGGTAATTCACGCCCTTCTTCCAATAACCGATAAATATAACGTGTTGCTAATTCTATATTTTCCCGTACTTTTGAGGTATCGATATCTAGAATATGTTCATATTCATCACGAATAGTGAAAGTACAAGTAGAAGATGTAGCAACAACCGGAATGTTGTTCTCCACAATTTTTTCTGTCAGAGATTCAAGGTTTACGGTAGCTTGTTTTTTCGCTTGTTTCACAAAGCCGTTGGCAATTAATGCAACACCACAACATTTTTCACGTTTTAATAGTTGAACACCAATATTCATTTTATTGAATACTTTAACTAAATCTTTCCCTAATTGAGGGTGATTGTAGTTAGCATAGCAACCGTGGAAAAACGCAACCTGATCTTTAAAGCGTGCTTGCTCTTCAACCTGTTTTTTCATCCATGTTCTAAATGTACCAAAAGAGTATTTGGGTAATTCACGACGATGGTCGATTTTAAGCGCTTTATCCAAGATTTTACGTACTGGTTTTAATCCGGTAATAGTGTTAACAATCGGCGCCATTGGCGTAGAGAGCGTTCCCATTAAATCAGTATGACTTAAAATAGCATCACGAATTTTAGGTGTTTTAGGATTGTAGTTAAGTTTAGCACGGGAAATGATATCCCCTATTTTTACATCTGAAGGACATGCCACTTCACAACGTTTACAGTTAGTACAGTATTTCAGTGCTTCATCATAAAGCATGGGATCTTTTAAGCGTAAACGCTCACCATCAGGGCCTGCTTGTTTAGGCCCAGGATAGAGTGGATTGACCTTTGCCACAGGACAATAGGTTGTACAAACTGTACATTTAATGCAACTTTCAAAACTGGTATCTTGTAAACTCATAGTACTGCCTCCACAGCCGCAGATGTGGTGTGCTGCGATTTATCACTCTGTAATATTTGTTGAGCTGCATAGAGTGCACTTATCATGGAGACACCTGCACCACAGCCTTCATTTAGAGGATCAAAACCACCTAAAAGCGCCCCCACCGCATAGACATTGTCTAACGCTTCACCATATTTTAACGGTCTTAATTGACTATCTGTATTAACACCAAATCGCATATAAGGCTGTTTGGCAAACACATTGACTTGTGTCCACTCATTACGCGGTAAGCTTTCTAACAAATCTAATTCCATTAATGGCTCGTAAATACGATCAAATTCCGCAATTAAGCCATTATTGAAAAAACTGCCTGTGGCTAATACGACATGCTCGCTACGGATAGGGATATCAGTATGATTACGGGTATGAATACCGACAACCTTATTACCAACTAAATCGGCTTCTTCTGCGCGATCACCCGGCATGATCAAACCACCTGCTTGTTGAAAACGCAGTTTTAGTGCCTGATGTAGGCGAATACCTAATAATGAAGGCGGTAATGTCGGTAATAGACAAATTGGTTTACCCACACACTCTTGTAATAAATTAACTGGCGCTTCTTCATCTAGCCCGATACATGCAGGTAGTACAATCGCCTCAACACTATTATCTATGTGTTTAATTAATTCTTCTGCTAATGCTTGCGTGTTTTCAGGCTTATCTAAATAGCGCGCAATATTAATTGCTCTAAATTCACTTGGATTATCACGTAGTCTATCCAATAAAGGTAAATGAATGTGATAAGGAATGGCCTTAATACCTTGTTCATTTAAAGTACTACTTGCAAACTGAGGTTGAAAATCCAAGAATCCCTCAATCCCCACCACCGCTATTTTTTTCCATGGGAATGGTTGATTAACGCTATAAGTCGGCACGCGCTGTGGGCTCATCCAACTCATGCGAGAACGTCCAACCGGGGTAATACGGTAATGGTTTTCATCACCGTTACCTTTATAGTCTAAATTTCTCGTTGTTGATAACAGCGTTTGCGCTTGCTCTATCAATTGAGTGACATTTGCTTCACCAATACGACTATATGGGTGCTCTGGTGCTTGTTGTGCCAGTGTTGATAACGCTTGTTTCGGATGAGAAACTGGCGTGCCATCAGGAAGATGCGTTAATAAATCCAGTGATCCAGATGAAAAATGTAACGCACTTTGTCCATTACTGATAATGGCGCAAGATTTGCCCGCTTCAGCAAGGCGGATCCCCGCAGTCAGTCCCGCTAATCCGCTTCCTATAATGATAACGTCAAATTTCATCATCGGCCTCCACTGAAGCTGTTTTATCAATCATATCGGCATCTAAGCCACATAAACCTTGGTACACCCAACTGGTAAACTCACTTTCACGTAACGCATTACCCCATGCGATAGGACGAATACCTTTCCAACGTTCATTTAGAAAATGGGCAAGTTGTTGTTCGGAGCCATGAGGCGTTGTGACTTGTAAACGATTTAATAATCCTGCTGCGCGACAAGCACATAACTCACCTTGGCAAGTTCCCATTCCCACACGAGTACGACGGCGTAAATCAAGCAAATTATTCACGGTTAAAGAATTCACTGCATAACGAACTTCACCGGCCGTGACCGCTTCACATTCACACACTAAGCTTTTATCAATACGCTCATTACTCAATAGTTTATTGGCTAAATCGCCATGACGATAAACCGCTGAGCCTCGAATTGGCGCCGGTAACGACACCACACTACGCAATGCTTGCTCTGCCGATTGGCGAGAGCCAGGCAATGGCTCTTCAGCCGTGGTACATTTTGCTGAAATATTTAATTTCTCACAGATCTTGTTTGTGGCCCATTCAGCCATTAATCGGTAAGTCATTAATTTACCACCCGTTATGGTGATAAAGCCCTCGAGTCCATCCCGTTGTGCGTGGTCAAGTAATACAATACCGCGGCTCACATTACGACCAGAAGGATCATCGTCGCTGGCCACTAAAGGACGTACACCGGCATAAGCACGTAAAATACGAGTTTGAGCCAGTTTAGGTGCCAGCATTGAACCTTCACGGATCAGGATATCAACCTCTTCAGGGGTGACATACATATTGTCGATTTCATCATAAGGAACGCGAGTTGAGGTGGTTCCTATTAATGAGATGGTATCGCCAGGCACTAAAATATCGGCATCCGCAGGCTTACGACAGCGGTTGATCACCATATTATTGATACGGTGTCCTAAAATCAGTAATGCCCCTTTTGCTGGGAACATGCGGACTTTTAAATCACCATATTCTGCAATTTTTTGTCCCCATATTCCTCCGGCATTGGCCACTATTTGTGCGCGGATCTCATACATATTTTTAGATTGATGATCATAAACACGTACACCTTTCACACGGTCGCCTTCACGGATCAAGCCCATCACTTCATGATAAGTGAGTACTTGCGCGCCATGTTCACGTGCATCTAACATATTGGCCGCCGTTAAGCGGAAAGGATCAACCGTACCATCAGGTACTTTAACCGCACCAATAAGATTAGGATTCACCGAAGGCTCTAAGCGAATAGCTTCTTCAGGTGAAATGGCTTGAGCATCAATACCTGCCGCTTGGCAAGATTGAATAAAGGTTTGTTGGAATTCTAACGAATCTTCAGGGAGAGTAATAAAAAGGCCATCCGTTTTTTCAACACAATGACGAGCGACCCGTTTTAAGATCATGTTTTCTTCTATACACTCACGCGCTGATTCCGGATCGGTCACTGCATAGCGTGCGCCACTATGTAATAAACCATGGTTTCGACCGGTTGCACCGGTTGCGATATCGTGTCTTTCCAGTAGGATACAGCGTAATCCACGACGAGCACAGTCTCTTGCCATGCCTGCCCCCGTAGCTCCACCGCCGATAATAATGACATCTGTTTCTGTCACTGGTGAACCGCTCATCATAGAGATGCCCTCTCACATTACATTCAGCAAACGCTTAATTATTCTTTAACGTTAATTATAGTGTATAAGATACACAAAAAATGTGGTTAATGTTTGATAATGAGCAAAAACGAAAGAGAAACGCTCATGAGTGAAAAATTAAAACGACATATGTGATACTAATCACAAATTATTTACCAGAAAGTGTTTCATAAAGTTAACATATCACTCAAAATTACACATCTTGAAAAATTATTCGACAACTGAGTATTACTTCACAGTAAATTTGCTTCAACAAGTTTACTATTACGTTCGTTAAAGAAAATTTTTTGATTACTTTGTTGTTCGTTTTGTCATTATTTAATATCAACATATTAAAATAAAAGCCATCGGAGGCTAATATGTTAAGTCTGTTTAGACCTGCGCCGCATAAAGCGCGTCTGCCAAAGGAACAGATAGATCCTGTCTATCGCCGTTTACGTTGGCAAATCTTTATGGGGATTTTCTTTGGTTACGCTGCTTATTATTTAGTAAGGAAAAACTTCGCTTTAGCAATGCCTTACCTCGTTGAAGAGGGATTCTCTAAAGGGGATCTGGGTTTTGCTTTATCAGGGATCTCGATTGCTTACGGTTTCTCTAAGTTTATCATGGGGTCATTCTCTGACCGTGCTAACCCGCGTTACTTCTTACCCGCAGGTCTTATTCTTGCATCCATTGTGATGTTAATTATGGGCTTTGTGCCATGGGCAACTTCGAGCATTATGATCATGTTCGTGCTGTTGTTCCTGTGTGGTTGGTTCCAAGGTATGGGTTGGCCTCCTTGTGGACGTACCATGGTTCACTGGTGGTCACAAAAAGAGCGTGGCGGTATCGTCTCTATTTGGAACTGTGCTCATAACGTCGGTGGTGGTTTACCGCCATTGCTGTTCCTGTTAGGTATGGCATGGTTTAACGACTGGAAAGCAGCATTATATATGCCAGCATTCGCGGCTATTTTAGTAGCGATGATTGCGTTTGCATTAATGCGCGATACACCACAATCTTGTGGTCTACCTCCTATCGAAGAATATAAAAACGATTATCCACCTGATTATAAAGAAACAGACGAACAAGAACTGACAGCAAAAGAAATCTTTATGAAGTATGTTTTCCCTAACAAACTTCTGTGGATGATTGCAATTGCTAACGTATTTGTTTACTTACTTCGTTACGGCGTATTGGACTGGTCTCCAACTTATCTTCGCGAAGTCAAAGATTTCGCCATGGATAAATCCTCATGGGCATACTTCTTATATGAATACGCAGGTATTCCGGGCACACTGCTGTGTGGTTGGATGTCAGATAAAGTGTTCAAAGGTAACCGTGGTGCAACTGGGGTATTCTTTATGACCTTAGTAACCATTGCCACTATCGTATTCTGGATGAACCCAGCAGGTAACCCGAACATTGATATGGCATGTATGTTAATCATTGGTTTCTTAATCTATGGTCCTGTTATGCTAATTGGTCTGCACGCCCTTGAATTAGCGCCGAAAAAAGCTGCGGGTACCGCTGCGGGCTTCACCGGTCTGTTCGGTTACTTAGGGGGTTCTGTTGCGGCAAGTGCTATCGTAGGTTATACCGTTGACTACTTCGGTTGGGACGGTGGCTTTATGGTCATGATCGGCGGTAGTGCATTATCTGTTGTGTTATTACTTATCGTGATGATAAGTGAAACCAAACACAAACGTGAAATGTCACAGAAGTATGAATAATCATTAACTGATTATTTATGAAATTGATCAAATCTCATCTCTAAAAATCAAGCCACATCAACTTTCTGATGTGGCTTTTTTATTGCCAACTGTACATAGCTTTATTGTACGAAAATGAAAATGGAGCAACTTTATGAGTACACCTTTCAAACTGAAACCGTTAGTGGCGGGCGTTCTTTTAACTCTATCTTTAAGTACAATCGCACAAGCAGCAAGCGATAAAGTAGTGATTGCCCATCGTGGTGCCAGCGGTTATTTACCTGAACACACCTTACCTGCCAAAGCACTCGCCTATGCACAAGGTGCCGATTATCTAGAACAAGATCTGGTGATGACAAAAGATAACCAACTGGTTGTCTTGCATGATCACTATCTCGATCGTGTCACCGATGTTGCTGAACGCTATCCAGACAGAGCAAGAAAAGATGGCCGTTACTATGCTATCGATTTTACTCTTGATGAGATCAAAGGACTGAAATTTACCGAAGGTTTCGATATTGTTGACGGTAAAAAAGTCCAAAGTTATCCAAATCGTTTCCCAATGGGAAAATCCGATTTTCGAATCCACACTTTCCAAGAAGAAATTGAGTTTATCCAAGGCTTAAACAAATCAACAGGACAAGATATTGGTATTTATCCTGAGATCAAAGCACCTTGGTTTCATGAACAAGAAGGGAAAGACATTACTAAAAAAGTTCTCGAAGTCTTAAAACAGTATGGCTATACCCAAAAGAGCGATAATGTTTATCTACAATCCTTTGATCCTAACGATCTAAAACGCATTAAAACAGAATTGATGCCACAAATGGGGATGGATTTAAAACTGGTTCAGTTAATCGCTTATACCGATTGGAATGAGACATATGAAAAACAACCAGATGGCACATGGACAAACTACAGTTATGACTGGATGTTTAAACCTGGCGCCATGAAAGAAATTGCGACTTATGCTGATGGCATTGGCCCTGATTATCATATGTTAGTAGAAGAAGACTCGACACCAGATAAAATCACCTTAACCGGTATGGCCGCCGATGCTCATGCCAACAAGTTAACCATTCATCCATTTACGGTACGAGTGGATAAACTACCTAAATATGCCAAAGATGGCGATCAGCTTTATGACATTATTTATAACCAAGCGGGTGCCGAAGGGGTATTTACTGATTTCCCTGATTTAGGGGTTAAGTTCTTACAAAAACAAGCTAAATAACCTTTATTTCTGTTATCCTGCTCTTATCAATAAAGGGCAGGATAATTTCCCTTGAGTTGCTCTGCTACTCTCACCGTGTCTCATAGTGAAAATCGCTCCGATTATCCATACGCTTTACTCGTTTGTTATCACAGTATATTGTGTTTTAGGCTAATTTTATGCTCGTTTAAATGCTCGTTTACCAATTTTTCGTATTTTTCCATATTATTCATATTAAAAAAGAGAGCCTAAACTCTCTTTTTAATCTGATTAGCAAATAAATTATGCTCTATAAACAGGGAAAGCAATCACATCACTAATGCGCTCAACACCGAGTGCGAGCATAATCAGGCGATCAACGCCTAAAGCAACCCCTGAACATTCAGGTAATCCAGCTTCAAGCGCAGCTAAAAAACGCTCATCAATAGGCTGTTCAGGTAATCCCATGGCAACACGTTGACGATTATCACGTTCAAAACGAAGACGTTGCTCTTTAGCATCCGTTAATTCACGAAAACCATTTGCTAACTCAACACCTTTAAAATAGACCTCAAATCGCTCTGCAACACGATGATCTTCTGAGCTGATTTCAGCAAGGGAAGCTTGTGAAGCAGGAAAATGATAGATAAAGGTTGGTTTTTCAAGACCAATATGAGGCTCTACACCTGACACAAAAAGTAATTGCAGTAGCGTATCTCTATTTTCTTCTGTGTCAGCAATATTTGATAAATCAAGCTTTGCCGCAACCTCACGTAACTTTTCTTTATCTGCAGATAAAGGGTCGATATCGAGATAGCGCAAAAAGGCTTGTTGATATGAGAGCGATTCAGACGCTTCACAATCAAGCACTTCTTGTAATAAATCATCGACTTCATTCATCAACCGGTACATATCAAAACAAGGTCGATACCATTCAAGCATCGTAAATTCCGGATTATGATATCTACCGGCTTCCTCGTTACGGAAGCAACGCCCCATTTGATAAATTGGCCCACTGTTCGCCGCTAATAGACGCTTCATATGGTATTCAGGACTGGTCATTAAATATAACTTTAGCCCTTGAGAAGCGCCAGGCCCCACAAATTGGGTTTCAAATGGGCATAGATGAATATCGGTAACGGTAGCCTGACTCATCATCGGTGTTTCAACTTCTAAAACACCACGATCAGCGAAAAAACGCCTAATATTACTGACAATTTTCGCCTTTTTCAGTAAGTTGGCGATTGAGGCGCTTGGCTGCCAATCCGCGATTTCACTCATGAACGAAAAACTCCAACAGAAAACAAAGCGTGCAGTTTACTCGCATCCTCTTCAACAGACAAATTTCTTCCAGAAAAGATGTACCATATTTTCATTCCCACCAATTATATTGATTAAATATCGACAAACATATAAATGCAATCAATACAATTCTACAAACCATCTACTTTTTTGCGTTTTTTCGTCACTAGCAATAGCACGTCTATCCCAAGCCAATAACGATAACAACTTTTTATGCCACTAATAGCGCAACGGTGTATCAAAAATAAAAATTAGAATAATT
>NZ_CAWQOK010000019.1:0-35273 GCF_963896075.1 Proteus sp. G4415 | reverse complement strand
GAGTTAGAAATTAAAACTATTTTTGGTGTTCCCGGCGATTATAATTTACCTTTTATTGGTGTTGTTGATAATGATAAAGATATTCAATGGGTAGGCGCATGTAATGAATTAAATGCATCATATGCTTGTGAAGGATACGCACGGATCAAAGGTTTTTCTGCTCTGTGTACAACCTATGGAGTGGGGGAGTTAAGTGCGATAAATGGTGTTGCTGGCGCATTTGCAGAGCAGGTTCCCATTATTCATATTGTTGGCGCGCCTTCTCAGTCAAAGCAAGAGAAAGGAAAAACATTACATCATTGTTTAGCGACGGGTAGGTTTGATGCCTTTGAAAAAATGTATCGTCATATTTCAAAAACAACGGCTGTATTAACATATCACAATGCGACGGAAGAAATTGATAGAGTATTAGAAACATTGTGGCGTTATCGATATCCGGTTTATTTATTAATACCAGAGGATGTCGGTGTGATGAAAGTTAATAAACCAAAGTTACCATTACAATTAACATTACCTCAAAGTAATCCCGACGATTTAAATAAAGTTATTACTCTTCTTGAAAATAAAATTAAGCAATCAAAATCACCATGTATTATTATTGGCGAACAAGTATCACGTTACCAATTAAGAAAACAAGTTGAGAATTTATTAGAAAAAACTAATCTGCCGTTTTTTACTGTATGGGGAAGTAAAGGGGTTGTTGATGAAGGGCGTCAACAGTATGGTGGAATATTATTTGGTGAATTATCTAATCCACAAGGTTTAGATTATATTATAAATTCTGATTTAATTATTAGTCTTGGGGTGAGTTGGGATGAAGTTAATACAGCGGGATTTACCTTCGACGTTCCCACACAAAATTGCTATCAATTTTATGATACTTATAGCTTAATAGAGGAAGAGAAGATTTATGGCGTTTCTTTACTCGATATGCCTAACGCCTTATTAGCCCTTGACTATATTTATCCCCACAACATAGCGTTACTACCGCAAAAAATAGTACCGCCTGATTGGCAAGGACTGATAAAAATAGATTCTATTCCTCTTCTGTTAGATAAAGTCCTTGATGATAATTCGGTTATTCTTGCTGAAGCAGGTAATGCTTTTTTATGTGCTGTTAATCATATATTTTCTGGTAACAGTCAATTAGTGGTCAGTAATATTTGGGCATCCATTGGTTATACTTTACCCGCCGCATTAGGTGTTACTCTTGCATTAGAAAACCAAGGACGTGCCTTTGTTGTTATTGGTGATGGTGCATTTCAGATGACTGCACAAGAGCTTTCTACTTTATTACGCTTAAAACTCAATCCCGTTATTTTTATTGTTAATAATCAAGGTTACGCATTTGAAAAGATCTTTTACGGGCCTAAAGATACCTTTAATGATATCCAAAACTGGAATTACTCACAGTTACCTGAGCTATTTAATTGTGATGCTTATAGCGTGAAAGTGGATAGTCTAGAAGCGTTAGAAACCGTATTACCTTTATTAAAAGTGCATCAAGATGAACTGTGCCTTGTTGAACTTGATATGGATAAACATGACTATTCGGAGCCAATCAGTGAATTTATTGCGTTGCTTAATCAGTATAAATGATGGGTATTAAAATGTTATAAAGTAAACAGCCATCTAACTATCCGCTCGATAGTTAGATGGCGTTAACTGTTTATCAAGGCGCTAAAAACTATTTTTTTAAGTAAAGCGTTAATTGCGTTCCCGGTTTTAACATCTTGATATCAGCATTCCAGCTCATTAATTGCTTAAGATTAATATTGTGACGACGAGCAATACTGTAATAAGAGTCACCTTGACGAACTTTATAGTAACTTGGTGAAGCGCCGGTTGGTTTGCCTGTCGGACGATTGTTCACACTACCTGCATTATGAATTTTTAATGTTTGCCCAACTAATAGGGTACTCTTTGCACTTAATCCATTGAGTCGTTGTAGCTCTTTTACGCTCATATTATAACGTCGAGCAATGGCATAAAAAGAATCACCGGAGCGGACTTTATAAATACCTTCTTGTTTAATCGACTGATTGGCTTTAGCGACCGCTAAACGGATGGTCTTTAAAATCGCTTCGTCAGCAAACGCATTTTGGAACTGCGCAAGTTTATTACGAGGAAGCAAAATAACATGAGGGCCATTTGGTGCGGTGATCCCGCGCTTATAGCCTGGGTTATAGTCTTTTACGGTTGTAATAGGTAATTGGCTAAGTTCAGCGACTTTGCTTAATGTTATCTGTTCGCCAATATCAATTGCGGCTAATGATTTATCGCGATAGTTACTTTTCGGGAAAGTGATATCGGCTTCATTGTCACGGATAACTTTACTTAAGGCGAGAATTTTAGGCACATAATTCATGGTCTCTTTGGGTAATGAAAGTGACCAGTAATCGGTAGGTAGATTTTTGCTTTCATTAGCTTTTATCGCTTGCATAACACGACCTTCGCCCGCATTGTAAGCGGCTAATGCTAAAGGCCAGTCGCTATCAAACATAATGTAAAGGCGTTCAAGCAAATCTAAGGCTGCATTAGTAGAAGCGACAACATCACGGCGACCGTCATACCATTGATTTTGTGCTAGACCATAATAATTAGCTGTGACAGGGACAAATTGCCATAAGCCAGCCGCTTTAGCTGAAGAGGTGACATGAGGATTAAACGCACTTTCCACCACCGGAACCAGTGCAAGCTCCATCGGTAGATCACGTTTTTCTATTTCCTCAATAATCCAATACATATAAGGCTCTGCACGTAATGCAACGGTTTGTATATGTTTTGGATTATTTAAAAAATAAGTTTCTTGCTGCGAAATCCTTTCATTGTCAGGGATATCCATTTTTAATTCACTTACTACATAACCCCACAAATTGGTTTTTATATCATATTGTGGTTGGTAAGAAGTTGAAGTCCCTAAAGATGTGGGTGTTATCGCAGACAAATCGGGTTTTATGCTCTTAGATTGCTGGCAACCCGCCAATAGCAATATAGAGAACAAAATCACTTTTGTCTTCATGTTCGAAAATTAGTCCTGTGTGTTTTTTGCCCTAAATAATACTAGTGTTCCCAAATAAAACAACCGATAGGAACTAAAAGTTGTCTTTTAATTCTCTTAATTTTGTAAATGTCTTTATTGGAGCATAAGTATTAGAAGTTATACCTAAAATTCTTTGTAAATCAATATCGTCAGATTTTAGAAAAAGATTAATATTCTTTTCATTTTTCAGTGTTATCGGCACTGTTGGTTGCAAATGATGGCGCATTTCAGTAACTTTGTTTAAATAATCGGTAATATCAGGATTTTTTGGCATAATATGGTGCGCAAAGGTCAAGTTAGCTAATGTATACTCATGGGCACAACAAATTAAGGTGTTATCAGGTAATGCCATTAACTTTTGTAATGAGCTAAACATTTGTTGTGCACTACCTTCAAATAAACGTCCGCAACCGCCGGAAAATAGCGTGTCACCGCAAAATAAATAAGGTTCGCTATAGTAGGCGACATGACCTAATGTATGGCCTGGTGTTCCGATGACTAAAAAAGAAAAAGAATCAACGATAATGTGTTCTTGATCATGAATAATTTTATTAGCGCCTTTAGTTTGTGTTTCTTGTGGACCAAAAACCTCAATGTTAGGATATTTACTAACCAACCCAGCAACACCACCAACATGATCTTCGTGGTGATGAGTTAACAAAATAGCGACAGGTGTTAATGAACGTTGTGAGATGATGTCTATAACCGGTTTGGCTTGGGAAGGATCGACAATCACACATTCACTATTTTCATTACTTAATAGCCAAATGTAGTTATCGGATAAAGCGGGAATTCTGATAAGCTCCATAAAGTTACCTTACTTATAAATATAAAAGGGTTAAACGATGAAAGCAGCGCGTTCGGGAAAACCAATTTGTATGCCAAGCTCTTGGCGTAATATTCCTTGGGGAGAATATTACCGCATGGCAATTGAATTGCGATTACAAAATTGGTGGCCGAAAATATACGGTTTTCATATGCTTAAATTAGGTCAACTTAGTGCTGAACTCGATACTAAATCCAGTATGGTCTCACATCAAGTTAACGTGACTACAACGACGACAAACACAGATGTTATGGCGTCTCTCAATTATCTGCCATTTGAAAATAAATCGGTTGATGTCTGTCTTATGGCTCATGTTTTAGATTACAGTGCAGACCCTCATTGGTTATTAAGAGAAGCCGATCGTGTATTAGTGGATGACGGTTGGATCATCCTATCAAGTTTTAATCCTATCAGCCTATTAGGTATAGGAAAATGTACGCCTATTTTACGGCATAAACAGCCCTATTATTGTCGGATGTTTTCACTTCGTCGCCAAGTTGATTGGCTAAGTGTGCTTAATTATGAAGTGATAACACAACAGAACTTCCAGATTATGCCATTTTCCCGTCCCGTAAAACGTGATGGTAAGCGCTATCATGTCGGGGGATGTTTAAATTTAATATTAGCACGTAAAAGAACGCTTCCTTTAACACCCACCGCGATGAAGTTTGCATTACCGCGTATGAGTGTAAAAGGCAGAGTTTTAGGCGCTACACGTAATCGACCTGATTAATATCACTATCTGCCGTTATTACTCTCAGGTTTTATCTTGTTGACTTTCTAGATAGCCAGTATCTTCTTTTGTGGGAGATTGCGCGGCCGCTTTGGCCAGTTCATCACAACGTTCATTTTCGTCATGGCCTGCATGACCTTTAACCCAATGCCATTCAATTTCATGACGCTCAATGGCTTTATCAAGACGCTTCCATAAATCAACATTCAGCACAGGGCTTTTATCTGCTTTACGCCATTGGCGTTTTTTCCAACTATGTATCCACTTGGTAATTCCCTGTCTGACATACTGGCTATCCGTAGTCAGTGTAATTTTACAAGGGAATTTTAACGCTTCTAATGCTACGATAGCAGCAAGGAGTTCCATGCGGTTATTGGTGGTCATAAAAAAACCTTCACTAAGGGTTTTTTCATGCTGTTGGTAGCGTAAAATTGCACCATAACCACCAGGACCTGGGTTGCCTAAACATGAACCATCGGTGAATATTTCTACCTGCTTGTGCATAAAGGCGACTTATCCTTTTTAAGTAATACGAAAAATTAACCCTAAGTCTGACATAAAAACGGATTATGAGCACTCCAATCACACGACAAATTGTACTAGATACCGAAACAACCGGTATGAACAAACTGGGCGTTCACTATGAAGGCCATAATATCATTGAAATTGGTGCCGTTGAGGTTATCAATCGTCGCTTAACTGGGCGAAATTTCCATGTTTATATAAAACCAGAAAGATTGGTTGATCCTGAAGCTTTTGAAGTTCACGGGATCAGTGACGAATTTTTAGAAGATTGTCCTTTATTTGCAGAAATAGCGGATGAGTTTTTAGCGTATATTCGTGGTGCAGAATTAATTATCCATAACGCCTCGTTTGATATCGGCTTTATGGATTATGAGTTTCAGAAGCTTAACCGTGATATTCCTCTCACAGAAACTTTTTGCCAAATAACCGATAGCCTTGCTATGGCAAGGGAGTTATTTCCTGGCAAACGCAATAATCTAGATGCGTTATGTGACAGATATTTAATTGATAACTCCAAACGAACACTGCACGGCGCATTATTAGATGCCGAGATCCTCGCTGATGTTTACTTAGCTATGACCGGTGGGCAAACCGCATTAGCTTTTTCAATGGAAGGTGAATCGAACGAAGAGCAAAAAGGGGATGATATACAACGTATTGTACGACCAGTGCGTGGATTAAGAGTAATAAAAGCCTCTGCAGAAGAGTTAGTTGCGCACGAAGCTCGGTTAGATTTAGTGGTGAAAAAAGGAGGCCACTGTTTATGGCGTCCAGCTCCTGCTTCGAATGATGAAACTGCATAAAGGTAAAGTGATATAAATAGAGTGTTGAGATTAAAAACTATCCAAACGCATCTTTTTGTTAGAAAAATAGTTGACGACAAGGTAAGAGATTCGTAATATTCATCTCGTCCGAAAGGATACGCGGAGCGGTAGTTCAGTTGGTTAGAATACCTGCCTGTCACGCAGGGGGTCGCGGGTTCGAGTCCCGTCCGTTCCGCCAGAATTTATCGTTTTGATGTATTAACTGACATCAAAATAATTAGAAACCGTATCGCTTTATGCTGATGCGGTTTTTTTTGCCTAAAATAAAAATAGTATCATTAACTCATTAACTCATTAACTCATTAACTCATTAACTCATTAACTCATTTAGTCAGTATTCTGTCGACACTCACGTCTTCTATTACAGATATCTAAGTTTATTACTTTTGTCTCTGTTTTCTACCTCCATTTATAACGCCACTATTATTTGCTATTAAATAAGAGCAATTCATATTAATTGGTAGCTTTATTTTACCTATTATATTTTGTTATCGATAATGGTAACTATTATCGTTATAGTTTTAATTCGCATTATCTTGCTATAATCTCTCTTATACCTAGCGTGGGGTAACTAACAGGCTAACATTCAATGAGCGAAAATAGAGCGTCTAAACAACACTCAAGTAAAACAACAAAAGCAAGGGTAGTGAAGGAATATCAGCGACAGATACTTCGTCGTTTCTTTTACTTAATGATATTAGGGGGCGTGTTATGTAGCGTTTTGATCCTTGATTTTACTTTAGGGCCTTCAGGATTATCGCTGACTGAACTGTGGAATACACTAATATCGCCAGAAACTGCCGATGCTGGCACTCGGGTTATTGTGTGGGATATCAGGCTACCTTACTCCCTTATGGCGGTTGTCGTTGGAATGTCACTCGGGTTAGCGGGTGCTGAAATGCAAACTATACTCAATAACCCGCTGGCAAGTCCCTTTACGCTTGGCGTCTCTTCTGCCGCTGCTTTTGGTGCTGCTTTAGCGATTGTTTTAGGGATTGGTATTCCGGGGGTTCCTGCTCAGTGGTTTATTTCAGTTAATGCGTTTATTTTCGCATTACTGGCAACGTTGTTACTGGACTTTATCTCACGTTGGATGCGAGTTTCTACCTCTGGAATTATTCTCTTTGGCATAGCGTTAGTGTTTACTTTTAATGCTGCTGTTTCCATTATGCAATTTATCGCTAACGAAGATACGCTTCAGGGATTAGTGTTCTGGACAATGGGTAGCCTTAATCGGGCATCGTGGGATAAGTTATACATTTTATTGGTTGTATTAGTGATTATCTTCCCCTTGTCATTGATGAATGCTTGGAAACTGACGGCACTTCGTCTAGGGGAAGATCGTGCGATGAGCTTTGGGATCAACGTCAGACGCTTACGCCTAACAACATTACTTCGTATTAGCATCATTTCTGCCTTGGCGGTAGCATTTGTTGGCCCAATAGGTTTTATTGGATTAGTCGCTCCTCATATTGCTCGGATGACTTTTGGCGAAGATCATCGTTTTTATTTGCCCGCAAGTGCCCTTATTGGTGCATTGGTATTATCGATAGCTTCTTTAGTCTCCAAAAACCTTTTATCTGGTGTGATTATTCCGGTGGGAATTGTGACTTCTCTTGTGGGTATCCCTTTCTTTGTTAGTATCATTTTGCGTCATCGCGGGAGAATATAATGAACACGGGATTGAATGCTGGGTTGCGTATTGAAAAGTTTTCTACGGGATATGCGAAGCGAGAAATCATTAAAGAATTAACGGTCTCACTGCTTCCACGAGGGAAAATTACTGTTCTTTTGGGGCCTAATGGCAGTGGTAAATCGACGTTGTTAAGGGCGCTTGCTGGGCTTAATAGCGCACAAGGAAAGCTTTTTCTTGGTGATGATGAGTTACTCTCCCTCTCTTTTTCTAAACGAGCAGAGCAGGTGGTTTATTTGCCACAAACTTTACCTGCGGGTGTTCATTTGAGTGTCTTGGAGTCAATTCTGGTTGCAAGACGAGCTTTAGGTGAACATCGTTCTCATTCAGCGAATGATGAAGTTATAGATCTATTAGAACAACTGGGAATTTCACATTTAGCTATGCGATATCTTGATGAGTTATCCGGTGGACAGAAACAATTGGTGGGGCTTGCTCAATCACTAATTCGACGACCAAGTTTATTATTGCTAGATGAACCACTTAGCGCACTCGATCTTAATTATCAGTTTCATGTGATGGAATTAATCGCGAGAGAAACCAAGAAACGTAATATGATTACTGTGGTTGTTGTTCACGATATTAATATTGCATTACGCCATGGAGAGTATGTATTAATGCTTAAAAATGGGGAGTTAGTTGCCAATGGTTTACCAACTGAGGTGATCACACCAGAAATACTCGCCGATGTTTATCGCGTTAGCGCCCGTATTGAACGATGCTCTAGAGGCCATCCACAGGTATTAATTGATGGGAGGATAAATGATATATAGCATTTTTAAACCACTCAAATAATTGTATTTGATATGATGACTATACTTATTTGGGTGGTCTTTGATAGATTCAATTTGGTTTATATTTACCATTGATAATACGCGTGGCTTGTTTTATTAAAGGTAAATCAATCATCTCCCCATTAATCTGAAAAGCATAACTGGCTGTTGATTGCTTAACCACTTCTTGCGCCCATTTAATTTTTTCCTCAGTAGGTTTAAATGCCTTATTAACAGTATCTATTTGATCCGGATGAATACAGAGTTTAGCGCCAAATCCAAGAGCGCGAGCATGGTTGGCGTCCATTAATAATGTATTAGGTGTGCAAAATTCAGGGGTGACACAGTCAATAGGGGAGATAAGGTTGGCAATGCGTGAAGCGATAACGATTCGGCTTCTTGCGTATAGCAACGCTTCTGCTGTTTGTTGGCAATCAATATCTAGTGAGTAATCTAATGAGCCGAATGCTAATCTCGTTACACCACTATTGGCAATCTCTTCACAATGGTGCACTCCACGCGCTGTTTCTATAATGCCTATAAATGGTCGCTTTGATATAGCCAGATGAAGTTTTGATTTTATATAGGAAAGTATTTCCGCATCTTCCAGTTTTGGGATCATTACTCCTGTCATTAGCGTTTCATTTAATGAATTTAATAGATCAACATCGTTTTTAAATTCTTTCTCTTTAGGATGATTTATTCTGATATATATACTGGTGTTAATGATGGTGTTATTTATTGTCGTTAGCCAATTTTGAATGTTGTCACGTCCGAGCGGTTTTTCATCAGGATGAACCGCATCTTCAAGATCAAGAATGATCGCATTTGCACCATAAGTTAACGCTTTGGAAATCATAACTTTTTTATTAGCAGGGACAAACAGATAGCTAATCTCTTCGTTCATATTTACCTACCTTAGTAATAAATATAATGTATCTTCCATAAAAACGAATAATTATGAGAATGAGATTGATTATTATTTACATCATCATTTTCTGATGGTAGCTTACTCATCAACCTTTTTCAAGACGCTCGAAAAAGTAAAAAAAGGTTAAGTAACCCCCCAAGATAGATAAATTTAAATTAATTGTTTAAGCCTTATTTCTTTGGGAGAAAAATGATGGAGACGGTAGAGAAAAAGAGTATTGCAGGGCAACAAACTGCTATACAAACAGATTTTTCAACACGTAATGCCCTTGCTCGTATCATTCGCTGTCTTTTTGCAGAAAAATTATTGGATGATAATAAACTGCAAGTTTTCAATGATGAAAATAACGTTAAGTACCCGCTTTCTGATGGGATACATATCCTTCAATTTAATCAAACGACCGTTTTTCCTGCAAATACCGTTATTAATCGCGGTGATATTATCCTTAAATCAATGGATGGCCGCCACCGAATGGTGCAATCCCATGAAGAACTTATGGGGATACTGAAAAATGAACTTAGTTTCACCCCTACAACGGAGGGAATGACAAAATTCAATAAAGATGTAGCAAACAGTATCCATAATGATCGATTAGCTAGAGCACATCGGTCAAAGTGGCGGGATACGATTTCTAATGAGATGGCACAAGAGGGAACATCTTGTTTTATTGAATGGATAACTCGTCATTACAGTCGGCGTGATGGTGCAACTTTTCTCGATCAGTGGGGTGCGCTTGAAGGTCATTCTTATTACCCAACTTGGAAGTCTAGACCCGGTTTAAGCGATGATGATATTGTCGCACTATCAGCTGAATTTGGTGCACGAGTTAATCTGCGTATCGCAGCCATACAAAGCGATATGGTTTATTGTGAGAAGATGCCCCATATTCAGGATATCCATCAATGGTTTTCATCGGCTTTTCCAACCGTTTGGAATAAATGGTGTGAGTGGCTTACAAGTCAATATCAAAACCCACAAAAATGGTTACCTATTCCTCTGCATCCTTGGCATCTTGAACACTGGATCATTGCGCATTTCTCAAAAGAAATAGATGAAGGCATTCTTCTACCATTAGGCCCTCAACTTGAGACCGCGGCATCCATGTCGTTTAGAACCATGCTTCCTACCGCATCTAGATCACCCTTTATCAAATTACCTGTTGCTATCTGGATGACTAGCGAAATGCGCAGCCTTCAAGCCAAATCTATTCATATGGGGCCACGTATTAGTACGATTATTGAGGATATTTTGCGGGTGGATAAGGATTTTGATGGCAAGCTGGACTTTTTCCGAGAAGAAGTGGCGTGGCATTTTCGTCATAACGTGCGTATGGATGACGCTGAAGGTAAGTTTCTCTCGGTTGTATTTCGTGATACGCAAGCATGGGAAAGAAACGATAATTTAATCGCTATCACAGTTGCATCATTATTTACTGAGCTCCCACATAAACCCCAACCCCTTATTAGCGAGCTGATCGCATTATCAGGCGACTTACCTGAAACATGGTTTCGTAATTATACCAAAGTCATACTGAAACCCGTTTTAGCGATGTATTTAATTTATGGCATTGCCCTTGAGGCACACCAACAAAATACGCAAGTTTTATTTGATGATTCCGGTCGTGCGGTCACCATGCTTATTCGTGATTTTGGTGATGGACGCAGTTGGGCTCCAGCACTGCGTCAGCAAGGATATGAGCTTCAACCTTATATCTGGCCCGGCATTTTACCCACGGTGTTTGAAGATGATATTGAACCTGTCAGAACCTTCGTTGTAGATGCTTGTCTTGTCAGCCATTTACATGAAATTGCGCTTTGTTTAACTCAACTTTATGACATCCCTGATACCCGCATATGGACTGTGATCGGCGAAGAGCTTGAACTTGTGTTTAAAGCACTTCAACCCAGAGTAGAGGCGGATTTTTGGCACAAAGAGCGTGAACATTTTCTCCACCACCCTTGGTATACCCGCTCATTAATGAGCATGCATTTACAGCAATATACTGATTACCGTCTTCAGCATGGACTTAACAATCCGTTAGCTGGTGAACAAGTAGATAACTCTAAGATCTGAGAGAATAATAATGATCACAAACAAACATTTTTTAGCATTGACTATTGCAGCAAGTTTAATTCCTGATTTCGTCAGCGCGGAAGAGAGAATTATTGTTAACGCAGAGCGCGTTAACCCCCAAACTAAAGGTAGGTTATCACAACAAGCCAACATAGGTTTATTGGGAAATAAAGATATCCAAGATATTCCATTTAGTATTAAGGGATATACCTCGAAATATATTGAGCAACGACAGGCTAAAACACTTGGCGATGTAATAAAAGATGATCCATCCGTTCAAGTGACATCTCCGTCAGGTGGTATTCTTGATTCCTTTATGATCCGAGGATTCCCTATCGGGGAAGGCAATATTGGTGAAGTTGCCCTCAATGGTGTTTATGGTGTAGCGCCAAATTATCAGTTATTACCTCAATATTTAGAGCGAATAGAATTACTAAAAGGGCCTGGGGCGGGGCTTTATGGTATCTCCCCCAATGGCGGGGTTGGCGGTGTTGTTAACGCGGTGACGAAAAGACCTACTCGTCAGGGAACTAAACAGATTACTACCACTTGGGGATCTGATAATCAACTTGGTGCCTATATAGATGTAGGTAAATTGTGGGTAACCCCAGACGGTGAAATGTGGGGCGTCCGATTTAATGGTGGTGGTAGTGGTGGAGATCTGGCGCTTGATAATACTCATAAAAAAACGGCATTAGGTGCACTCGCTCTTGACTATGGAAAAGATGGATTCACCGTTTCAGTTGATTTATTCGATCAATATCAATATGTCAAATCACCTAATCGTCCTTTTATTGTCTTAGCGGGTATCGATGTTCCTAAGGCCCCTAATGGTCGACGCAATATTGCCCAAAAAGGGATGTGGTGGAACACCCGCGATCAGGGCGTATTACTGCACAGTTCATACGAGCTTAACGATAATCTAACACTCTTCATGAATGCCGGTGGTGGTCGTTCAATCGTTTCACGTATCTCTGAGCAAACCCCAAAGATTATTAACGACAATGGAGATGTTGAATCGGCAATCACTAATTATCGCTTTAATGTACATCGTTATATTTTTGAAACCGGTGTCAGAAGTTATTTTTCAACGGGCGCTATTGATCATCAGATGACATTACAGGCCAGCTATTATCATGACCGTCTTGCTGTTGCGGGTAATGTAGGAAAACAAAAGGTGATTTCTAATATTTATTCACCATCAGAAGTCGATGTTACCCTACCATCGTCTCCAGCAAGCGTTCCCAAAGTATCTTCTAGTCAATTAACTAGCTTTGCCGTTTCGGACATCATGACCATATTGAATGGCAGTGTGGATATTATCCCCGGGATACGTTTGCAAAGAGTGCAAGCCGATAACTTTATGGCTAATGGACAGCGTTCGGCCAGTTATGATGAATCAGCGGTGACGCCAATGTTGGGGCTGGTTTACCATCCTTTAGAGTCTGTTTCGCTCTATGCCAACTATATTGAAGGGTTAAGCAAAGGCGATATAGCCCCGAGTTTTGCAAAAAATGCCGGCCAAGTGATGCGTCCTTATCGCTCGCGACAGTACGAAGTTGGGGTTAAGTATGATAATGCGGGAATACAAAGCAGTTTGGCTCTTTTCCAGATAACCAAGCCTAGTGGTGCTATCGACAGCACTGATAATATATTTAATGCTAATAGTGAGCAGCGAAATCGTGGCGTTGAAGTTAATCTTTCAGCGCAGGTGCTGGATAATTTACAAATCTCAGGCAATCTTTCTCTTATTGATGCCGAACTTATCAAATCGCCTAAATCTGATATCCGTGGTAACAAACCCGTTGGCGTTTCTCCTCTACAAGCAAATGTGGGAGTGGAATATGACCTTCCTATTTTGCATGGATTGTCATTAAACAGTTATGTCAATTATAGCGCAAAGCAATATGTCAATCAGGCAAATACACAGTCTATCAATTCTTGGACAACGGTAGATATGGGAGCCTCCTATAAAACACGTGTGTATGGTGCGCCTACCACTTTCCGTTTTGATGTACAGAATCTATTTAATCACCATTACTGGTCTGGTGTCGCGTCATATACCACTATTGCACAGGGAGCACCACGTACTTTCCTTGCCTCGGTAAGTGTTGACTTCTAAGAGGGTTCCATATGTCTTCGTTGTTAAATACTTATTACCGAGCAAATGAATCTTGGCAGATCGCTATAACCCAAGCATTACCCCCTTATATCGATCCGGTTATTATCCGTTGGTTGGAGACATCCCCTGATACCCTTGTTCATTTAACACAGATATATGGTTCACCCCTTAATATTGTCTGGCCTCATACTGTGGAGCAGAACGTTAATGCCATGGTCGAAGTCGCCAAAACATTTGGTATACAAACCAATTTGTATTATGGGGTTAAAGTCAATAAATCACAGTCATTATTACAAGCCGCTGTTGCTGCGGGAACTGGGGCGGATGTATCTAGCCTATATGAACTCAACGATGCTATTCGTGCGGGATGTAAAGGTACAGAGTTGTGTGCTACAGGCCCTGCCAAAACAACGGCATTTTTACAGGCGTTAATAGTGCAAGGGGCACGGATTGTTATTGATTCTATTGAGGAAATGGACGAGCTTATTCACCTTGCTACAAGGTGGATAAGTCCATCAGGACGTATAAGTATACTGCTGCGTTTTCGTCCTGAGTCTAATCATATCAGTCGTTTTGGTATGTTATCCGCTGAGATCATGACAGCGCTTGAGAAACTTAATTATAGTGACCAAGTAAAGGTTGATGGATTCCATTTCCATCTTAGTGGTTACTCTTCGGTATCTAGGATCAAAGCTTTTTTTGATACCTTACCCTTGATTAGCTACGCACGTGCTTTGGGTTACTCCCCTTATATTATCGATATTGGGGGAGGGTTACCTGTTCAGTATGTAGACAGTCATTGTTATAAGAAATGGCTCTCTACGCAAACACATAAAGACTATCGTACTCGACGAATTCCTGATTCTTTCTATCCATATGGTGGAGAGATAAATGCCCAAGGCTGGCTCACTGAGTTTCTAACCGGAGTCGATCCCACAGGTAAAAGAGTTTGTGATGCATTAATTGAGGAAGGATTAACACTTTGCCTTGAACCCGGAAGGAGCTTGGTTAATCAAAGTGCGATCAGTGTATTTCGTGTCTGTCGAGTTCGTCCATATGATCATGTCGGACATGTTATTTTTGTCGAAGGAACTAGTTTTAGCGCATGTGAAACGTGGTTTAATTCTGAATTCTTAAGTGATCCTCTCCATATTTATCGAAATAACCATCAGCCACTTTCTTCTGCTGGAAATGCTTGGATTGCAGGCCATAGCTGTTTGGACGACGATGTTATCACCAATCGTTTGATCGCTTTTGCACACCTACCAAAGCCAGGTGATTTACTGATATTTGCTAATACCGCAGGTTACCAAATGGATTTACTGGAAAATCAATTTCATCGGCATCCGTTGCCCACAAGATTAACTGCGGTCATAAACTCACATCAAAAACCTATATTTACCATTGATAATTAAGGACTTTTAATATGGTTTTTAGCAAAGTAACTGATTTAATTGGTAATACTCCTATCATTCAATTACCGCTGCTGCAATCGGATACGCGTCTTTATATCAAAGTGGAGAAAAATAATCCCGGAGGCAGTATGAAAGATCGCATGGCGAGAAATATGGTTGTTGCGGCACTGAAATCTGGAAAGATCAAGCCTGGTAGTACAATTGTGGAGTCGTCATCAGGAAATACTGGCATTGGGTTGGCAATCGCTGCTATCGAATTTGGGCTTCGATTTATCGCGGTGGTCGATCACCATGCTGCCCAAGATAAAATTGCTATCATGCGCGCTTTGGGTGCTGAGATCCGCTACGTTAAAGGCGACTATGGTGAAAATGAAGTTGCTGTTGTGGAACGCCAACGTATGGCGGCTGAAATCGCCAATGAAATTCCCGGCGCTATCTTTATGAATCAATCAGATAATGCAGCCAATGCGGGAGGATATGCAGATCTGGTACGTGAACTTATTAGTCAGATAGGCAAAATTGATGCGTGGGTTGGATGTGTAGGTACGGGTGGCTCTATGACAGGGATAGCCCATGGATTAAGAGTTCATAATCCAGAACTTGTAACCATTGCCGTAGAGCCGGAAGGCTCCATCATATTCGGAAAACCCGGTAAACCATACTATCAATCAGGTACAGGCACCCCACAAGGCGATACAGTGGGGTTAGTGTTGGATTACAGTTGTATTGATTATGGCGAACAAGTCTCTGATGTATGTGCTTTTGAAACGGCTCGTTACCTTGCTCGTCGTTTTGGTTTACTGGTTGGTGGCTCTACAGGGGGAGTGGTATATAAAGCGCTGGAGTTGATTAACAATAGTACAATTTGCGGAAATGTTGCACTTGCTATGGCTGATGGTGGTGAAAAATATCTGCAGACGATTTTTAATGACACATGGCTTAAAGAGCGAAATTTAATATCGGAGTCAGTCTGGGAACAACTTGATAATTGGTTTTCTTTGCCAACTTGTTTGGGGGATAGCAGATGATCCCAAATGAGAAATTGAGAGTAACACTATGTGGAGCCGGTCGTACAGGGCATCTTGCGGCAATTTTATTTAGCTTAAATCCTGCGATTGACGTCACTCTTTACAGCAGTCGCTCAGAAGCTGTGACAGCATATAAAGAAAATGATCATCAACTTCAGGCGGTGATGCCTGATGGTCAAGTTATTAAAACCCGCTCGGTTAGGATGACAGAAGCCATTGATGAGGCGTGCTCTGAGGCAGATATCATCATTATTACGACACCAAGTCATGTACGTGAAAGTTTACTTCAACGTATGGCGCCAATACTGCCGAAACATAAAAACATCTTTGTGGGCGCCATTCCCGGTTTTGCTGGCTTTGACTGGCTGGCTGAAAAAACGTTAGGTGATGCATCCAATATTGTTATATGGGGAATGAAAGATGTTCCCCATATTGCATTTGATCTGCAACCGGGAAAAAGTGTCAGAATGGGGGGCGGAAAATCACAACTCTATGTAGCTGTGCATAGAAGAGAAAAACCGCAATATGCCAATCTTCTTCTCAATTACCTCAAACAACTTTATGACTCACCTATTACGCTACTGACCGATTATCTAGAAATTACCCTAACGCCAGGAAATCCTATTATGCACAGCTCTGTTATCTATGGCCTTATCGGTCCATGGGGACAGTGGCACAATAGGCCTTTTGAGAGCATTCCATGTTGGTGGAACGATTGCCCTGAGTTGGGTGCCTATTTTCTTGCCCGCTGTGATAGGGAGAATCAAGCGTTATGTAATAAAGCAGAAGTTGTATTGGGGATTAATCTCAGTTCCGTGCAACCATTACAGCAGGAAATAGTAGCCGCATATGCGGACTCAATTGCTGATCCGCGAACATTACTCAGTGTGTTACGAACGAATAAGGCCTATCAGGGTATTCCTTTACCTCTTATTTCTACAGCACAATCCCATGGTTATATTTTTGACAAACAACATCGAGTTTTTCAGGAAGACATTGCCTATGGACTAGCGCTTCTTGTTGCTCTTGGGGAACGTCTTCGAGTACCAACACCCTATATAAGAGAAATATATGATTGGTGTTGTGGTTATATGGGAGGAAATCTGCCTCACCCTCAGATCCCAATGGATTGGCCAATAATAAGGGTGAAATAGTATGCGTGTTACCGGCAGTGTCATTTTTATTGTCCAGTTTTTATTTATCGTACAGTTACTCTCAATGGGAGCCATGGAAATGAGTGGCCCTTTTTGGCCGCTTCATCTCGAAAGTATGGCGTCGACAGAGCTACTGAGTATCGTGGGAACCGGCGTGTATATCGCACCTATGTTGGGCGTTATGCTAACCAGTACCTTTTGGGGACGAATAGGCGATAAAACTGGCAATAAAGTGATGATGATCCGTGCACTGATGGGGCTTGCATTAACGCAATTGGGGCTCGCTTTTGCCAATGATGTCTGGGTAATACTGCTACTACGCTTTTTACAGGGAACTTGTGCGGGGTATATTGCACCTGCTCAAGCTTATGGTATTGCCATGATCCCCATAGCACAACGTACTCGGCTTTTGGCATGGTTACAAGTATCTACCAATGCAGGATCGTTAGCTGGAGCCATTGCTGGTGGGGCCATCCTCGATTTACTGAGTTTCTTTTGGATAAACTTCGGGGCATTTATCATTTGTACGTTATGTGCACTACTGGTTTTTTTCATATTACCGAATGATTTACCGCGCCACGCTTCATCCAATTGCGTCACTTCCTCAACAAATAAAGCAAAAGCGATATCATCAATTAACCACAGCGTCATTGTTGGCTTACTTACCGTACTGGGTTTGTTATTAATGAGCCGCATGATCACACAAACCCCTTTTTCTCTTTATGTCAGTAGCGTATTTAATGCCTCTAACTGGTTAACAGGGGTCGCTTACGGATTGCAGGCTACAGGTGTGATTGTCTCAGCCTCCCTCTGGGCAAGATGGTTTGAAGCACACAACATATCTCACGCACTCTATCGAATGGTGGGGATCATTGCGGGATGTTTTATTGTGACCTTACTGCTAGCAGCAGTAAGAGAAATAAGCTGGTTTATCGGACTTTATTTTTTGTGGGGCATTCTTCTTGGGGCAACAACGCCAGTATTAACCGCATTAATATCTCGCTCAACCGCTGAAAGTAAACAGGGTTATATTTTGGGACTGGTGCAAAGTATTAGCCAGTTTGCCTCTATGGTTGGCATTGCACTGGGGGGGGGAATACTTGTTTGGCCTGGGTTGACCACGTTGTTTTTGTGTGTGGCGGTGATGTATTGCATTACTTTAATTATTACGCTGAAAATGAGTTACTCTTCAAAAAACACTAACCAAAAATAGGTTATTAATCATGATATTACGATTTATATTTTCTATTGTATTGTTGTATTCATCAATGGCTTACTCACAGCAAGTTGTAACACCTGTTACTGACCTACTTGGCAGAACTGTGAATGTCAAATTACCGGTACAGCGCGTCATTTTGGGGGAAGGACGACAGCTTTATTTAGTGGCTATGTTTGATAAAGAAAATCCAGCACAAAGGATAGTCGCTTGGCGAAAAGATTTAATACAGTCCGATCCGGCCACATGGCAACAGTACCGACAACAATTTCCACAGTTGGCAAAAATCCCTACCTTTGGTGGCAGCGAACAAGGAACGTTTGATATAGAGCAGGCGATTAATCTGCAACCTGATGTCATCATCATGAATATGGACGCACGCAATACTATTGTTGATGCTGGACACGAAGCTGCACTAGCCCGTGCGGGTATTCCCATTGTTTATGTCGACTTTCGCTATGATCCTATTGCACACATTCCTCCAACAGTGACGTTATTTGGTAAATTATTTGGCCAACCAGATCGCGCAGAAGCTTATTTAACATTCCGTGATAAAGAGTTACAACGAGTGACATCTCGAGTTGAACAATTACAGGGGGCATTGCCAAAAGTATTTTTAGAGCGTCTTGGGGGTTATTCAGAAGAGTGCTGTATGACCTTTGGTAAAGGGAGTTTTGGCCGTTTTGTTAAAATAGCGGGGGGGGATAATATTGCCGACAATCTTGCTCCGGGAACCTTTTTTACGCTAAATCCAGAAAAAGTGGTTGTTGCAAATCCCGATATTGTGATTATTACCAGCGGCAATTTTCAGGCATTTGTGCCGGGTGGAAAGTGGATCCCACTTGGGCCGGGGATTAATATTCAACAATCTAAACATCGACTCGCATGGTTTACGACTCGCCCTGCTTATGTTGATAGTAACGCTCGCCGTCGTGGCGCATTTTTTGCTATTTGGCATCAGTTTTATAATAGTCCCTATGATGTTATTGCTATCCAGCAGCTAGCTAAGTGGATACATCCCCAATTATTTGCTGATCTTGATCCTGATGACACATTCCGTCGTTTACATCAAGAATTTCTACCCATCTCATATCAGCCGGGATATATGATTGATTTGGAAAAAGAGGGGAGGTAAATATGGAGTATGATGTCGTGTTATATCCCATTGCCTTGCTCCGTCCTTCAGAAGAAGTCAACATGGCTCATGTTGAAGCTTTAACTAAGGAAATAGTCCGTTGCCAAAGATGGACAACACCTATACCCATTGAAAAAGAGACCGGAATTATTATGGACGGTAATCATAGGTATCAAGTCGCTCATCATCTTGCTCTCACTTATATTCCTTGTGTGTTGCTTGATTACACTGATACACGCATAACTGTGTATGATTGGCAGAATGGACGAGCGTTTAGCCCATTAAGAATAAGGGAGCAGATATTAAAGCAAGGTAATATTTTCCCTTATAAAACTACTCGACATCTATTTTCTCCAAGCCTTCCGGCCGTTAATTTTCCGCTTGAACAATTAGTTGAAAAAATAGCCAGTAATCATCTGAATGTTTTCAAGTTAGGTGTTGGTAGGTGACCATTAACAGCGGGAAAATTAAATAGCTTAGTATTTATTTGATTTGATAGATAAAACAGCAACGTAATTTTAGCTTGATTAGTCGTATCAAGCTAAGGTTTAATAAGATACTTCTTAATTGCGCAAATAAAAGTCATTTTTCATTTTTGTTGCGCAACAATGTGGTGGTGTAATGTTATTTCCCGCGTTTATCGTAATAAATGCTGTTTAAATCAAAGAATTATTGATTTTCACTGATTACGATAGCCACCTTTGTGGATTTTTTATATTGCGGTTTTTTGCCCGCATTGAGAGAATCAGCTATCTAGATGCTTTTTATCCGACTTGGAGTAGAAAATGACCACTCGTAAAACCCTTGCAAATGCGATCCGTTTTTTAAGCATGGATGCAGTGCAAAAAGCCAAATCAGGGCACCCTGGTGCACCTATGGGCATGGCTGATATTGCAGAAGTATTATGGCGTGATTTTTTAAATCATAATCCAACTAATCCTCACTGGGCAGATCGTGACCGTTTTGTTTTATCTAACGGCCATGCTTCAATGCTGATTTATAGCTTATTACATCTGTCTGGTTATCAAGTTTCTTTAGATGATCTAAAAAATTTCCGTCAGCTGCATTCTAAAACACCGGGTCACCCAGAATATGGTTATACCCCAGGTGTTGAAACTACCACGGGTCCTTTAGGTCAAGGGATTGCTAACGCAGTAGGTTTTGCGATCGCAGAACGCACATTAGCGGCTCAATTTAACCGTCCTGGTCACGATATCGTAGATCACTACACCTACGCCTTTATGGGGGATGGTTGTATGATGGAAGGTATCTCTCACGAAGTATGCTCTTTAGCAGGTACTTTACAGTTAGGTAAACTGATTGCATTTTACGATGACAATGGCATTTCTATTGATGGTAAAGTACATGGTTGGTTTACTGATAATACTGCTGAACGTTTCGAAGCGTATGGCTGGCATGTTATTAGTGGTATTGATGGTCATGATGCAGCGAGTATTAAAGCTGCGATTGAAACCGCACAACAAATTACTGATAAGCCTTCACTGTTAATTTGCAAAACCACTATTGGTTTTGGTTCTCCTCATAAAGCAGGTACTGCCGATTCTCACGGTTCACCATTAGGTGATGCAGAAATTGCAGAAACTCGTAAAGCTCTGGGCTGGGAGTATGGTCCTTTTGAAATTCCACAAGAGATCTACAAAGAGTGGGATGCTAAAGAAGCTGGTAAAGCAAAAGAAGCTGCGTGGGACGCTAAATTTGCTGAGTATGCAGCACAATTCCCTGAATTAGCAGCTGAATTTAAACGTCGTATGTCTGGCGAATTACCTGCAAATTGGGAAAAAGAGTCAACAGCCTTTATTGAACAGTTGCAACATAACCCAGCGAGTATTGCTAGCCGTAAAGCATCACAAAATACATTAGAAGCGTTTGGTAAAGTTTTACCTGAGTTTATGGGTGGCTCTGCTGACCTTGCACCAAGTAACTTAACTATGTGGTCTGGCTCTAAAGCATTAAATGAAGATAAAGCCGGTAACTACATCCATTATGGTGTTCGCGAATTCGGTATGTCTGCCATTATGAATGGTATTGCATTACACGGTGGTTTTGTTCCTTACGGCGCTACCTTCCTGATGTTTATGGAATATGCACGTAATGCGGTACGTATGGCTGCACTGATGAAAATCCGCAGTATCTTTGTTTATACCCATGACTCTATCGGTTTAGGTGAAGATGGTCCTACTCACCAACCTGTTGAGCAAATGGCAAGTCTGCGTGTAACACCAAATATGAGTACATGGCGCCCATGTGACCAAGTTGAGTCAGCAGTAGCATGGAAATACGCTGTTGAGCGTAAAGATGGTCCAACTGCGCTCATCTTCTCTCGTCAAAACCTTGCTCAACAGCCACGTACTCCAGAGCAACTGGCTAATATCGAGAAGGGTGGTTATATCCTGAAAGATTGTGACGGTACACCTGAACTTATCTTTATTGCTACGGGTTCTGAAGTTGAATTAGCTGTTAATGCTTACGATCAATTAACAGCAGAAGGCCGTAAAGTCCGTGTGGTTTCAATGCCAGCAACAGATGCATTTGATAAACAAGATGCTGATTATCGTGAAGCAGTATTACCTGCAGCGGTTAAAGCTCGTGTTGCTATTGAAGCGGGTATCGCGGATTACTGGTTTAAATATGTTGGTCTTGATGGTGTGATTGTCGGTATGCATAGCTTCGGTGAATCTGCTCCTGCAAACGAACTGTTTGCTGAGTTTGGTTTTACTGTTGAAAATGTGGTTACACAGGCAAAAACTCTACTTAAATAATCAATAAATGTTAACAAGAGCACATTTTTGGGAATAATTTCTCAGATGTGCTCTTTTTTTATGCTTCCCCCTTTTTTTGCTATTGCGATTTTCTCTCATTTCTCGTAATCTGAATACCAATAAGCTGAACCGTTTCAGTTGTGCTAAAAATGTCGGTGACCGCACATTTTTTAGTTTTACTTGATTTATCGTTGTTGATTAGTCAATTGCTCGATTATTCTAGGCGGTTGCATAATTACGAGTTATCAAGGAAGTTACATGACAATTAGAGTTGCTATTAACGGTTTTGGTCGAATAGGGCGTAATGTGTTAAGAGCGCTTTATGAATCTGGAAAGCGGGCTGAAATAAGCGTTGTTGCAATAAATGAATTGGCTGATGCGACAGGTATTGCTCATTTGCTTAAATATGACTCAAGCCATGGTCGTTTTGCTTGGGATATTCGTGTTAATAATGACTTATTGCAAGTAGGTGATGATGCAATCCGTCTTTTCCATCATGCCGATATTGCAGACTTACCTTGGGGTGAGTTAGGTATTGATGTGGTACTTGATTGTAGTGGCGTTTATGGATCTCGTGCCGATGGTGAGGCGCATATTGCTCAAGGGGCAAAGAAAGTGCTCTTTTCTCATCCGGGAACGATAGATCTTGATGCTACGGTGGTATTCGGTGTTAATCAACATGAACTGAAAAAACAGCACCGCATCGTCTCTAATGCCTCTTGTACCACAAATTGTATTATCCCGATTATTAAAATGATGGATGATGCTTTTGGTATAGAGTCAGGTACAGTGACGACAATCCATGCTGCGATGAATGATCAACCTGTTATTGATGCATATCATAAAGATTTACGTCGTACACGAGCCGCAGGACAATCGATTATTCCGGTTGATACCAAATTAGCTGCCGGTATTACACGGATTTTCCCGAAATTTAAAGATCATTTCGAGGCAATTTCTGTACGAGTTCCTACAATTAATGTGACAGCAATTGATTTAAGTGTCACGGTAAAAAATGCTGTAAATGTGTTAGATGTCAATAAGTTAATTCAAAAATCAGCAACTGGCGCATTTCGTGGTATAGTGGATTACACAGAATTGCCATTAGTCTCAACAGATTTTAACCACGACCCTCATAGTGCCATTGTTGATGGTACACAAACTAGAGTCAGTGGGCAGCATCTGATTAAAACGTTAGTCTGGTGTGATAATGAATGGGGCTTTGCTAACCGAATGCTTGATACGACGTTAGCTATGGCTGCAACTGGTTTTAAATAATCATGTATTAATGACGGTACTCAGCAATAGCACATTATGTGATAATGCGCGGTACTGAACAGAAGATTACTAAATTTTAGAGAATCAATGAGAGGATTCATCATGTCTGTAATTAAGATGACCGATTTAGACCTGGCCGGTAAACGAGTACTAATTCGTGCTGACCTGAACGTTCCAGTGAAAGATGGAAAAGTAACTTCAGATGCACGTATTCGTGCTTCATTACCGACTATTGAAGCGGCTTTAAAACAAGGCGCTAAAGTTATGGTAACTTCACACTTAGGCCGTCCTACTGAAGGTGAGTACAACGAAGAGTTCTCTTTAAAACCAGTTGTTGACTATCTGAAAGAGAAATTATCTGCACCCGTTAGCCTAGCAAAAGACTATTTAAACGGTGTTGATGTTAATGCAGGTGAATTAGTTGTACTTGAAAACGTCCGTTTTAATAAAGGCGAAAAGAAAGACGACGAAACGCTGTCTAAACAATATGCTGCATTATGTGATGTCTTTGTCATGGATGCATTCGGTACGGCTCACCGTGCTCAAGCGTCAACACACGGTGTTGCTAAGTTTGCGGATATCGCTTGCGCGGGTCCTCTGTTATCAGCAGAGCTTGAAGCATTAGGCAAAGCATTAGATAAACCAGAGCGTCCAATGGTGGCTATCGTTGGTGGCTCTAAAGTATCTACTAAATTAACAGTTTTAGATTCATTATCAAAAATTGCTGACCAATTAATCGTTGGTGGTGGTATTGCTAACACCTTTATCGCAGCAGAAGGTCATTCTGTAGGTCGTTCATTATATGAAGCAGACCTTGTTGACGATGCGAAAAAATTAATGGAAAAATGCGATATTCCAGTACCAACAGATGTCCGTGTCGCGACAGAATTCTCAGAAACAGCGCCAGCTGTACTGAAATCAGCAAATGACATCAAAGATGATGAACAAGTATTAGATATCGGTGATGTGACGGCTGAACGTTTAGCTGAAATCCTGAAAAACGCCAAAACCATTCTGTGGAATGGCCCTGTGGGTGTCTTTGAATTCCCTAACTTCCGTAAAGGTACTGAAGTGATTGCTAAAGCGATTGCTGATAGTGATGCTTTCTCTATCGCTGGCGGTGGTGATACATTAGCGGCTATCGATTTATTTGATATCGCAGATAAAATCTCTTACATTTCAACCGGTGGTGGTGCTTTCTTAGAATTCGTAGAAGGTAAAAAACTTCCTGCGGTTGCTATGCTGGAAGAACGCGCTAAACAGTAATTAAGTCACGCTCATACAGGTAGAGTGTAAAACTCTGCCTGTTCCAAATATAGGATCTTATTACATGTCTAAAGTTTTTGATTTCGTAAAACCGGGTGTCATCACTGGTGATGATGTACAAAAAGTATTTGCAGTAGCAAAAGAAAATAATTTTGCTCTGCCTGCAGTTAACTGCGTAGGTACAGACTCAATTAATGCTGTATTAGAAGCAGCTGCGAAAGTGCGTTCTCCTGTTATTGTTCAATTCTCTAATGGTGGTGCTGCATTTATCGCAGGTAAAGGTCTTAAAGCTGAAGCGCCACAACAAGCGGCTATCCTAGGGGCTATTTCTGGTGCTCACCATGTACACCAAATGGCAGAATACTATGGTGTTCCTGTTATTTTACACACTGACCACTGTGCGAAAAAACTGTTACCTTGGATTGATGGTCTGTTAGATGCAGGTGAAAAACACTATGCGAAAACAGGTAAACCACTATTCTCTTCTCATATGATTGACTTATCAGAAGAGTCATTAGAAGAAAATATTGAAATCTGTTCTAAATATTTAGCGCGTATGGCTAAAATCGATATGACTTTAGAAATCGAATTAGGCTGTACTGGTGGTGAAGAAGATGGCGTTGATAACACAGGTATGGATAGCTCTGCGCTATATACCCAACCTGAAGACGTTGCTTACGCTTATGAAAAACTAAATGCTATCAGCCCACGTTTCACTATCGCTGCATCATTTGGTAATGTTCACGGCGTTTATAAACCAGGTAACGTTCAATTAACACCAAAAATTCTTCGTAACTCACAAGACTATGTGTCAGAGAAATACAATCTGCCACACAATAGCTTAAACTTTGTTTTCCACGGTGGTTCTGGTTCATCTGCAGAAGAAATCAAAGAAGCTGTAAGCTACGGTGTTGTGAAAATGAATATCGATACTGATACTCAATGGGCAACTTGGGACGGTATCTTACAGTTCTACAAAAAGAACGAAGGCTATTTACAAAGCCAATTAGGTAATCCAGAAGGCGCTGATAAACCTAACAAGAAATACTATGATCCACGTAACTGGTTACGTCATGGTCAAACATCAATGGTTGTTCGTTTAGAGCAAGCATTTAAAGAGCTAAATGCGATTGATGTTCTGTAATACAATTTTATTGTAATACACCTAAAAAACCCGCTTAGTATGCGGGTTTTTTTGTTGGTTGTTAGCACTAGATACGATGGTATTGGGCTATTTAGTTTCGGTTATATTTGTCATTAAAGGTTTGGTCTGAAATACACAGATAATAAATTCCTTCAATAAAACCGATAATAGCGGGTATCCCCGTCCAGCAAAAAATGAGATATAAAATCCCCATTCCTACTTTACGAAGATAGAATTTATGTATTCCTAGCCCACCAAGAAAAATAGCTAATAATGCGGCTGCTAGCTTATTTTTATCATTCATTAATATCTGCTCCTATTACCAATCATTGGTTTTTAATCATGAATATTGATTATTAGACAATGCTAAATATTGTCAGTTTCAATTAAAGGTACTATTTATAAGATAGATTAAAACCAGAAAAAAGAAAAAAAGAGAAGATCACTAATCATAAATAATAAAAGATTAAGGTTGTAGAAGATTTAATCGCTAAGCATTTTTATAAGAGATAAAAAAGCGCCTTTCTAGGCGCTTTGTCTGTGATAAGCGAAGGTGTTTGCTTATTTACTTAATCATTTTACTCTCTTCTTTCATCATGCGGTTTAGTAAAGGTACTGTTGCCCACATAATCAAACCAACCACTAAGGTAACGATACCGATTTTGCCAAACACATCAGTATAAATAGGCAGTGTTTGTAGTGGATCGGTAATACCTTCAGGTGGCGCGGTAAAGGTTGCTACATGGCCTCCTAACAGGTAAGCCGTCGCTTGTGTTAAGAACCACATACCTAAAATAAAGCCCATCATATATTGCGGTACGAAAGCGGCAATCATCGCTAAGCCTAATGCACTGATCATCAATTCCCCTAGACTTTGGAAGAGATAAATCAGTACAACAAACCAAGGTGATGTTAAGCCTTGAGCATCAGCAAACCACATACCTGAAGCGGCAGCGGTTAGGAAGCCTAATGAGCATAAAAGCATACCTGTGGTAAATTTTGCCGGCATGGATAAATCTTTGCCTTTCGCGCCAAAATGGCTATAAGCCATTGCTAAGATAGGGCTGGCAATAATGATCCAAAATGGATTTAATGCTTGGAAACTCACCGGGTTAATATCAAAGCCTAACAGGGTATGGTGAACATTATGGATAGCAAAAAAGTTAAGTGAGGTTGGCATCTGAGCGTAGAGAATATAGAAAATAACAGCTTCTAACATCAGAACAAATGCAACATACATTTTATTACGTGCCACTCTGTCTTTTTGTTTAAAGGCTTCACGAAAATAAATGATAACCACAACAATAGACAAGCTGATTAAAACGATGTTAGCAATCATCACATTGTGCAACAACCATGCACAAATAAAGACCATAGCGACAGAGCCTGCAATAACTAATAGCAGTTTGTTGAAATTCATTGGCAGGTGATCTGGTTCAGAACCAATATTCACGACCATTTTACGGCAGAAAAAATAGACCAATATGGCCATTATTAAGCCGATACCACAAATATTATAAGTCAGCGCATAGCCATAGCGATCGGCAAGAACGGGGGCAATAGATAAGGAGATTAATGAACCAACATTAATCGACATATAAAATAGTGTAAATGCACCATCAAGACGGGGATCTTTAGGTTTATAGCATTTAGCTAATAGGCTTGCTGGGTTTGCTTTAAATAAACCGTTACCTACTGCGATAGTGGCTAAAGCATAAAAGATTAAATTAGGATACATAATTGACATGCCGGTCATAAAATAACCGATAGCCAATACGATAGCCCCTAAAACAATGGTTCGTTTGGTGCCTAATAGATGGTCACCAACATAACCACCAATAGAAATAAGCCCATAAACTAATGCGGAGAATGCACCAAAAGTAATAAAAGCTTGTTCTTGAGAGAATCCGAGTTTACTAACAAAATAAACGGCAAGAATACCTTGTACGCCGTAGTAACCAAAACGTTCCCATAATTCCACAAAGAAAATCATAAAGAATGGTTTAGGCTGTTGTAATAAACCGACTTTAGCGGGTTTATCCATATCTTTAATGCCCCTAATTATTATTTATTTTCAACAACGATGCTATTTACTCAAATTCACGATGAATGTTACACCCTGATAACATTATCTGTTGTATTTAGAGTGATGTTTGCAAATTTAAGATGGTGATCGGTAAGTCCGGTAGACTAATATATTGATAGAATGACTTCTCAAAGGTTGATCACACTGTTAGTAAGATTAATACCAGATTGAAAAAAATAGTCATTAATTTATTTTCAATTAAAGCGATTTAATTGATCTTTGGTATAAATAATCACCAAAAAGAGCCTATTTTGTTTATATTTTAAGCTTAATAAAGCTGATAAAATATAAGCATAAAAATAGAGTGGAAGGGATATTTATATCGTGACTAATTGATTTTCTAAAGAAAAAGTTTTCTTATAATTTTAATAATTTCTTTTATAACAAACAGATGTTAAAAATAGTTTAATAAAACGCTGATAGCTCTATTTTAGGATAAAGTGAAATAAATATGCATGAAGTGCGGGTAATTATTTAAAATTTAACAAAGGTAATAAAAACGCCTTTATTAATAATGAAGGATTTAAATTGATACCCTCTTCAAAATAATAAAGTGCGTTTTTGTTTTTAATATTAGCTAATTAAGCGGTGGTTGGGACTAATTTATGTTTAACAGGATGGAAGCGACGCTTAAAATAAATTAAGCCATCGCCATCTTCTCGAACCGCAATATTTTTTATCTCTGCCATATAAACAAAGTGAGTACCTACTTGGCGTACATCGTAAATATCACCTTCTAGGCTAGCGAGTGCATTGGTTAATATCGGTTGCTGTAATGCGCCATATTGCCATCCTGGTTGGGTAAAGCGATCAGCCATTGCCAGACCTGTCATACCGGCAAAATGGCAAGCCATCTCTTCTTGTTCATGATTTAAAATATTGATACTTAATTTGCCATTTTCTTGAAACGTACTATTCATTTGGCTTTTACTATTGATGCAAATCATCACTGTCGGTGGAGTATCGGTAACTGAACATACAGCTGTTGCTGTTAAACCACAGCATCCTGCATCACCATTAGTTGCGACAATATTAACGGCAGCACCTAAGCTTGCCATTGCATCCCGAAAAAGTGGGTTAGCCTGTTTTTCATCAGACATTTTTTACTCCTACTGCCAGACTTCTCATCTGTGGGCGTCTTCACTTAAAATAACCATTAGTTAGAAAATCAGAATTTATCTAACTAGTGCCGCTTCACAAAGTTGTAATGATCTTGCTGATTTCTTTGCTGTGTGAATTTAAAGCCGTAACGCTACCTCGCATTAGCCAAGAGATCAATCTTTCTTTGTTACAACCTGTTAACTTTATCTCAAAAAGTCGTGAGACAACCTTATCGCTGGTTGTTATTATTCCTAATAAGTCAAGAAAAGCGATAGGTAAATCAAGTGATTTAGCCTAGTTTGCTGATAAATAACACGAAATGACACATATTATCCTGTTATTTTTTGGGGATATTACGCGGTTTTGTCTGAGAAAAGTACTAAGGTCATCAATTGCTAAAATAGCCTAAAATGTTAGAAATTGAGTCAAGTTTATTTATTTGTTAATATGATTAATTGTAATAAAAAGTCTATTCTTAGAATATTATTCATTTATAACTATAACGAGTTATAATTTTCACCGGCTAGATTGAGTGATTTTTCATCAATTTATCTATCAATAAAGAGCTTCTGATTATGCATGAGTCATTAACAATCGCGCTATTGCAAGCACGGGAATCTGCGATGGGATTTTTTCGCCCCGTTCTTAAAGAGCATAATCTGACAGAGCAGCAGTGGCGGATCATCCGAGTTCTTGCTGATAAGCGCTCTATCGATTTTCACGAATTAGCACAAAAAACCTGTATCCTGCGTCCAAGTTTGACAGGTATTTTGATTAGAATGGAAAGAGATGAGCTAATTTGTCGATTAAAACCAGTGAGTGATCAACGTAAATTATTCGTTTCTCTATCAACCAATGGGCAAAATTTATATGATAAAATCCAGCCTAAGATAGAAGAAGGGTACCAATTACTCGAACAAAAGTTTTCTACAGAAAAACTGCAACATTTATCTATCTTACTGAAAGAACTGATAGCGTTAAATCCAGAAAATAGTCATTCAACTGAAAAATAACATGTGTGCACCAAGAAAAAAGAGATGATGTTATACCATCATCTCTTTTGTTTTTATGTAATAGGTGAAATTACCTTTTACCTAATACGTGTAAGAAGTGAATATGTTTTTCATACTGATCGAGTATGTCATGAATAATTTGTTCTTTTGTCCAGCCCATGACATCGTAATCTTGCCCACCTTCTTTGAGATGAATTTCAGCACGATAGTATTTATGCTCTTCATCTTTTTCTTCATCTGTTAAGCCTGCTAGCGCGAAAGCGGGTTGAGTATAGAATCGTAATCGTACTTCATAAAAGAAGTTCATATCCTCACCTAAGTCCACTTCAAAGCCGATGCGATCTTCTTCTTCGTCATGGATATAGCATTGAATACCTTGTTTGCTTAATTCTGCCGACACCATTTCCATGGAAGGATTAACGACTTCTTCCATAAAACGTTTTACATGTGAACGTTTAGGAAAATAAGCAATATTTCTTAATCGACGTTGCCAAGGAATAGGATTACGGCTAGCCGGTGGGGCGATAGTCGTCATCTGTTGGCTATCTCGCTTATAAACATCCACTCGCAATGCCTTAATTAATCCATAAATTGATGCCAATAGCACGATGGCAAATGGTAACGCACTGGCAATGGTGACAGTTTGTAATGCTGATAAACCTCCTGCCAATAACAAGGTAATGGCTGAAATACCCATTAATGCAGCCCAGAAGATACGTTGCCATACAGGGGTTTCTGAATCTCCTCCTGACGCTAGGGTATCAACCACCATTGCACCGGAGTCTGCTGAGGTGACAAAAAAGACAATGACCATCAGCATTGCGACAAAGGAAAGCACTGATGAGAATGGAAAATAATTTAAGAATTCAAACAGTGCTAATGACACATCTTGTTGTACTATATTCGCAAGAACTTCAGCACCTTTATCTTTAATTAAATAGATAGCGGTATTACCAAAGACAGTCATCCAAAGTAAGGTAAAGCCAGCTGGAACAAAGAGTACGCCGACAACAAACTCACGAATAGTACGACCACGGGAGATCCGTGCAATAAACATACCGACAAAAGGCGACCACGATAACCACCAGCCCCAATAAAGCAGTGTCCATCCACCTAACCAATCACTTGATTTTGGCTCGTAGGCATAAAGATTAAACGTTTTACTCACTATTTCTGATAAATAGCCCCCTGTATTTTCAACAAACGATTTTAAAATCAATACAGTAGGGCCAAGAATAATGACTAATAAAAGAAGAATAACGGCTAAACCAAGGTTAAGCTCGGATAAAAAACGGATACCTTTTTCTAATCCAGAGACAACTGAAATAGTAGCAAGCCCGGTGATAACAACAATTAAAACCACTTGAACGGTTGGATTAATTGGAATATCGAATAGATGGTTTAAACCGGCATTAACTTGTAGAACACCAAAACCCAGTGAAGTTGCGACACCAAATACGGTGCCCATCACAGCAAAAATATCTACCGCATGCCCAATAGGGCCATAAATACGGTCGCCAATGATAGGATAAAGGGCGGAACGTAACGTTAATGGCAAGCCATGGCGGTAGCTAAAAAACGCCAGAATTAATGCCACGATGGCGTAAATAGCCCAAGCATGTAATCCCCAGTGGAAGAAAGTCAAACGCATAGCTTCTTTGGCGGCTTCAATCGTCTGCGCATCCCCTGTGGGCGGCATTAAATAGTGCATAACGGGTTCTGCGACACCAAAGAACATCAGCCCAATTCCCATACCTGCTGAAAACAGCATCGCGAACCAAGCAAAATAGCTAAAATGTGGACGAGCATGATCCGGGCCTAATTTTATTTCGCCAAAGCGCGATAGCCCTAAATAAGTCACACTCAGCAAAACCAATGCTACGGCTAAAATATAAAACCAGCTCGCGTTGGTGAAAAGGTTTTCCTGAAGGTGCCCTAGCTTGTCATTAGCGAGTTCAGGAAACAGCGCTGAAAACCCTACGACGAGCATAATAAGTATTGCGGAGGTGTAAAATACGGGAGGATTAATTTTCATCCTAACTTTTTTTGGTGTGATTTCATTTTGTTGGCTCATAGTTAACCTATTTTTGTTATTTTTCTTAGAAAAAACTTTTCGGTATTGCAATCTAGCATGTTAGTGGTATCGCTAGGAAAGAAAAGTTTGTAAGAAAATTTGAATAAAACATCAGATGATCTTGAAGCTTTATAAAAGAACGGAAATAAATTATATTTTTCCGTAAGGTGAAGAAAATTACAATTAAATCAATTCATTATCATATATTTTTAGTCAGCGTCTTGACGCTTTAATAGGTTTCTCCTGTTGAAAAAAGGACAGTATGGTTACATTTTTTGCTTAATCGATCAACTCCTGTTTGTTTTTTGCACAAAAAAAGCCAGTAAAATATTACTGGCTTTTTCAACATCAAAATTTCTGAAATGAAATTATTTATTATCAGCCTTTAGAGAATCAATTTTTTGCTTTGCTTGATCGGTGAGCTCATCGGCTTTATCAAGCGCTTTATCTTTAGTATCTTGCGCTTGCTGTTTTACATCATCACTGGTTTTAGCCGCATCTTCTTTTAGTTGCGCTGCTTTGTCGCTAGCATTTTGTTTTAAGTTATCTGCAGTGGTATTCGCGTTTTGTTTCACTTCTTCTGCTTTACCAGCCAGTTTGTCACTTTCATTATTTAAACTTTGTTTGATTTCATCTGCTTTTGCACTTGCAGAATCTTTTAGTTCATCTGTTTTTTGTGCAATGCTCTCTTTTAATGCATCGGTTTTTTGATCGGCTTGTGCTTTAAGCTCTGCAGCTTTATCTTCAGCTTGCTCTTTTAGCTTGGCCGCATCTTGTTTTAATTCGTCAGCTGTCGCTGATGCACTCTCTTTTAAATCAGCGGCTTTTTCTTTAGCTTGATCTGTTAATTCTTTTGCTTTGTCTTGAGCCGTTTCATTTACTTGGGTTGCTGTCTCTTTTGCTTTATCAATACCTTCATCCACTTTTTTCGATGAATCATCACAACCTGCTGTAATGGTAACAAGACCTGCTAGAATTAAAGATGCCAGTAATTTTTTGTTCATGTTTCTCTCCAGAGAATGTATCCAAAACATATCGATGATATCTCGCATAACTAGTATTAAAAGCGAGAGGTTATTGAGTTGATATTTTATATATTATCTTAACTCCCAATAAAATAAGTATAGTGAGAGTCTGAAAATCAACAAGGTTAAGTATATTAAGTGATTACCACTAGTCAAATATATTAGATTTGTAAGGTTAATATCTGTCAGATTTCTCTCAATGGTATGTTTTATGCTTTATAATTACAGTGTGAATCGTTTTGCAAAGGTGCTTAAGAAATGGAATATTATCTGCTTGTGGTTATCAAGTTTATTATTGGTTTTACAATAATTTTGGCTCATATGAATATTTCAGGGAAGACACAACTCTCTCAACTAACTCCCATTGATTTTATTGGTAATTTTGTTTTAGGGGGGATTATGGGAGGGGTTATTTACACAGATGCAATCCCGCTTTACCAATATGTTATTGTCTTTTTGATAGGTGTATTTTTTATTTCTTTTCTCAATTATATCAGTAAAAAATTTAATTTTTTCCGAGCAGTAGCGATAGGTAATCCGATCCCGATTATTAAAAAGGGAAGATTTATTATGGAAAACATTACTGAGAAGAAAAATAAGATTGATATTCTTAATATCACCTCTAGGTTACATGCCCAAGGAATTCATTCTTTTCAAGAAGTTAATTATGCTCAAATTGAACCTGATGGACAAATAACGGTGGTGTGTGATGGTGCTAAAATGCCCTCTATCATTATTATGAAAGACGGAGTGATCAGAGCTTCTGAACTTGAGCAGATAGAACGAGATGAAAATTGGTTAAACGAAGAGATGAAAAAACAGCATATAGATAACCCAGAAGATGTTTTTTTAGCCGAATTTTGGGATGGTAAAGTCAATTTTATTTTGCAAGACGGTAAGATCAAACACGATTTCATTCCGACTGCTGAGTAGCAATATCCTGTGAAAGAATAAAAGCAACGATTAATACTATCTCAAGAGTCGTTATCGTTGCTCTATTTTGATTTGGTATTAGTTAAAGTTTGAATGTCTCAAAATCACTGGCGATTTGTGTATTGTCAAATATAGTATGACATTCCGCTAATAGCTCGGGGGTTTCTTTAGGTGAATAGCGACTACTGATATGAGTAATGATTAATCGCTTAGCATTCGCTTTTTTGGCTAACTCAGCTGCCTGTATGGTACTTGAATGTCCACGACTATTGGCTTTATCAGCCATATCATGTTTAAAGGTTGCTTCATGGACAATAACATCGGCATTCTCAGCGAGTTTAACTGCATTAGGCGTTGGTTGTGTATCGCCAAAAATCACAATACAACGACCTTTGATCTCTGTGCTTAGATAATCTTTTCCATCAATGATCCGTCCATCAGGTAGCGTAACGGTTTTCCCTTGTTTTAATAATTTATACCAAGGGCCTCTAGGAATATTCTCTGTCTCTAGCTTGTCAGCATTGAGTTTACCCGGTTTATTGTCTTCTTCTAGACGATAACCAAAGCAGGGGACAGGATGTGATAATGCGCCACAACTTGCGCGTATACCTTCTTCTTCAAAAAGAAAACCATCTTGTTCTATTTCAATAATATCTAAAGGGTAAGTGAGATAAGATTGGCTTAATGTAAGGGCTGTTTCTATAAATGCCTTAATGCCCGTAGGCCCATAAATGGTTAACGGGTTTTCTGTGCCCCCCATTGAACGGCTACAGAGTAGTCCGGGTAAACCAAAAATATGATCACCATGTAAATGGGTAATAAAAATCTTATTGATGCGTGATAGCTTTACATGGCTATGTAAGATCTGATGCTGGGTCGCCTCTCCACAATCGAACATCCACAGACTTTTTTGTTTATTTTGTAAATCAAGCACCATACTGGTGACGTTGCGATCTTTAGAAGGCACGCCTGCATTAGTGCCTAAAAAGGTAAGTTCCATAATGAAATCCTGATCTCCATGGTGAATTTTTAACATTCATCTTAATCGTAATGGTATCTAAACTAAATAAAATTCTGCAACT
>NZ_CAWQOK010000018.1:0-5273 GCF_963896075.1 Proteus sp. G4415 | reverse complement strand
TATTTCTTTATTAATTATTAAATCTATTTCTTTTTGTGCTTGAGCATGTGACTGCTGTGCATATTCTTCGCCTAGCGCAGTCCCCTCGGTGAGAATAAACTGTACATTATTAATACCAATAAATGATAAAAATTGTGTTAGATATGGAATGATTAAATCAGAGGGTTGTCCTTTATGGATCCCACCACGACTCGTTAATACAATAACTTGCTTATCTTCAAGTAATCCGACTGACCCTGTTTCAGTATATTTAAAAGTTTCGCCTGCACGCGCAATAAAATCAATATAGTGTTTTAATTGAGAAGGGATGGAGAAATTATACATAGGCGCCGTGATCACAATAATATCATGTGTTTTTAATTCATTAATTAATGTATCAGAGAGTGCTCTAGCGGCTTTTTGTTGTTCTGATAACATAGCCGTATCTTTGCCAAAAGCAAATAATGTGGCTTGATCTAAAACGGGAATGGGATCTTTTGCCAGATCACGTAGGGTAATGAGATCATTTTGATGATGTTTTTGCCAATTTTCTATTAGATAGTCCGCCATTTTATTGCTGTGTGAGTAATTTTCTAAAATACTGGATTTTAGTACAAGAAGCTTGTTCATTTTATTCTCTCGGTAAATATCTGTTATGTTTATATAGACAAAATTTTATCTTATCTGAAAAATTTCACACCATAATCGTTTGAATATGCTATTCAAATTTATTGATTATATATATTCATAGAATAAGAAAATTCATCAACCCTTTATGTGCAAATTGGCTGTTGTGATATCATGGCAACAATATTATTGGGTTAAATAAACCTCAAAAAGGATAACAAAAGGTGGCACTATCATCTGCGATGCTCTACAAAGAGGTAGAGCAACTCTCGTTGCGGGATCAGCAACGATTGAGAAAACGCTTACGTGGCGTTGATAAAATAAGTAAAGAAACGTCGAAACACGCGGTATTAAGCGAGATTGAGCAGGATATTATTGTTGCAAAACAGCGTATATTAAATCGACAAGCTCACTGTCCTAAAATTGTTTATCCAGAAAACTTGCCTGTTAGCCAGAAAAAAGAGGCTATCTACAATGCAATCAAAGATAACCAAGTGGTTATTATTGCAGGGGAAACGGGATCGGGTAAAACAACTCAGATCCCGAAAATTTGTCTCGAATTAGGGCGAGGCGTAAAAGGTTATATTGGGCATACGCAGCCTCGACGTTTAGCTGCACGCTCTGTCGCAGAGCGAATTGCTCATGAATTAAACACAACATTAGGTGAGTCTGTCGGTTATAAAGTTCGTTTTAGTGATCATGTTGGTGATAACACGCTAGTTAAGTTAATGACTGACGGGATTTTATTAGCTGAACTACAACAAGATAAGCTGTTATTACAATATGATACTATTATTATCGATGAAGCCCATGAACGTAGCTTAAATATTGACTTTATTCTTGGTTATTTAAAGCAGCTTTTACCCAAACGCCCAGATTTAAAAGTGATTATTACTTCTGCCACTATCGATCCTGAGCGTTTCTCTAAGCATTTTAATCAAGCTCCTATTATTGAGGTATCTGGCCGAACTTATCCGGTCGAAGTGCGCTATCGTCCTATTGGTGGTGATGCTTTGGATAGTGATAAGGATATGACTGAGGGCATTATTGATGCAATTGACGAGTTAAGTCGAGAAAGTGCGGGTGATATTCTTATTTTTATGAGCGGTGAGCGCGAGATAAGGGATACCGCAGAGGCATTAAATAAATTACAACTACGTCATACCGAAGTTTTACCACTATTTGCTCGTCTTTCTAATAGTGAACAAAACCGGATATTTCAGCCTCATACCGGAAGACGCATCATATTGGCAACCAATGTTGCCGAAACTTCTCTTACGGTACCTGGCATTAAATATGTGATTGATACGGGTTATGCACGTATTAGTCGATACAGTTATCGAACCAAAGTTCAGCGCTTACCCATAGAGCCTATCTCTCAAGCTTCTGCGGATCAGAGAAAAGGGCGTTGCGGTCGTGTTTCTGATGGTATTTGTATTCGTCTTTATTCTGAAGATGATTTTATTTCCCGTGCGCAATTTACCGATCCTGAAATACTAAGAACCAATCTTGCTTCGGTTATTTTACAAATGACCTCGATAGGATTAGGGGATATTAGCGGATTTCCTTTTGTACAAGCGCCCGATAAACGCAATATACAAGATGGTGTACGCTTATTAGAAGAGCTGGGTGCCTTACAAGAGGGTACTGATAATAAAGGTGCTTATCGTTTGACGCCGATGGGGAAACAATTAGCTCAGCTTCCTATCGATCCAAGATTAGCGAGAATGGTTCTTGAAGCACGCAAATATGGTGCAGTTAGAGAATTAATGGTGATCACATCGGCGCTTTCTATTCAAGATCCTCGTGAAAGACCGATGGACAAGCAACAAGCATCAGATGAAAAACATCGTCGTTTCCAAGATAAAGATTCAGATTTTCTTTCATTACTCAATTTATGGGACTATTTAAAAACTCAGCAGAAAGAGTTGAGTCACTCTCAGTTTCGGAAACACTGTCGCCAAGAGTTTTTAAACTTTATGCGAGTTAGGGAATGGCAAGATGTCTATACGCAACTACGCCAAGTTGTGAAGGAATTAGGTTTTCCAATTAATAGCCAACCGGCCGATTTTAAAAGTATTCATGTGGCTTTATTAAGTGGGCTATTATCACATATCGGACAAAAAGATAGCGATAAGCAAGAGTTTACTGGCGCGAGAAATGCGCGTTTTGCTATTTATCCCGGCTCTGGGTTATTTAAAAAACCGCCAAAATGGACCATGGTGGCAGAATTAGTCGAAACATCACGGTTATGGGGGCGCATTGCTGCACGCATTGAAGCGGAATGGATTGAACCTATCGCGACCCACTTAGTTAAATATCACTATAGTGAGCCTCATTGGTCAAAAGCACAGGGTGCGGTAATGGCTAATGAAAAAGTCACCTTATATGGTTTACCTATTGTGGCCTCACGATTAGTAAATTATGGCAAAATTGATCCACTATTATGTCGAGAGTTATTTATTCGCCATGCGTTGGTAGAGGGCGATTGGCAAACTCGGCATGCTTTTTTCCGTGAAAATTTAAAATTACGTACCGAGGTTGAAGAGCTAGAGCATAAATCACGTCGTCGCGATATTTTAGTAGATGATGAAACGCTGTTTACATTCTACGATCAACGAATACCACAAGATGTTATCTCTACCCGCCATTTTGATAAATGGTGGAAAATAGCGCAAAAGAATTCACCTGATTTGCTGAGCTTTGAAAAAAGCATGCTTATCAAAGAAGATGCTAAACGTGTTAGTGCATTAGATTATCCAAATTATTGGCATCAAGATAATTTAAAATTACGCTTAACTTATCAGTTTGAGCCAGGTACAGCAGCAGATGGCGTCACTGTCCATATTCCATTACCGATTTTAAATCAGGTTAAAGATGAAGGTTTTGATTGGCAAATTCCGGGTATTCGTCATGAATTAGTCGTTGCCTTAATAAAATCATTACCTAAACCTATACGTCGTAATTTTGTTCCTGCGCCTAACTACGCTTCAGCTTTTTTAGAACGAGTGGTTACCCCTGAAGGTGAATTACTCGATAAATTAGAAAAAGAGCTACGTAGAATGACCGGCGTTACGGTCGAACGTGATAGTTGGCAACTTGAGCAAGTGGCCGATCACTTAAAAATGACTTTTCGAGTTGTTGGTGACAACAATAAAACCCTTGCGGAAGGAAAAGATCTTAATCAGTTAAAAGCACGTTTAAAGGACAAAGTTCAAGAAACATTATCAGCGGTAGCAGATGATGGTATTGAGCAGCAAGATTTACATATTTGGAGTTTTGGTGACTTGCCACAACGCTACGAACAAAAGCGTGGTAGCTATTCAGTTAAAGCCTATCCGGCATTAGTGGATGAAAAGAATAGTGTTGGTATCAAGCTATTTGAAACAGAAACAGAGCAACAAGCGGCAATGTGGCAGGGGATAAGACGGTTATTACTACTTAATATTCCTTCACCCATTAAATACTTGCATGAAAAATTGCCTAATAAAGCAAAATTAGGTCTTTATTTTAATCCTTATGGCAAGGTGCTAGATCTGATTGATGACTGTATCGCTTGTGGGGTTGATAAACTCATTGCTTCTTATGGGGGATTAATATGGCAAGAAGAGCAATACCAAAAACTCCAAGATTATGTCCGTGCTGAATTAAACGATGTTGTTGTCGAAATTGCTAAACAAGTTGAGTCTATTTTAACTCAAGTATTTGCGATTAATAAACGCTTAAAAGGGCGGGTTGATATTAGTGTCGCTTTTGCATTATCTGATATTAAAGCACAACTTAATCAATTAGTTTTCCCCGGATTTGTCACATCCCATGGCTGGAAACGTCTTGCGGATATTCCTCGCTATCTCAGTGCCATTGAAAAACGTATGGAGAAATTAGCGATTGATCCTAACCGTGATAGAGCACAAATGAGCCGAGTTGAAAATGTCATTTTGCAGTGGCAACAGTGGTTAGCTAAGTTAACCGAGAAGCAAAAACAACAAGAAGAGGTACAAAATATTCGTTGGATGATAGAGGAATTAAGAGTGAGTTTATTTGCTCAACAGATAGGAACGCCTTATCCCATCTCTGATAAACGCATCTTACAAGCTATTGAGTCTATCTCATTAAGTTAAAGCTGATAGATAAACCCACAATGGTGAGTTATGGCCATTGTGGGTTTATATACTACTATTATTGATAATGTACTGAAATGGTAAATTGATCATTAATATTGTCAGCTAAAACCACTTTATTACTGTCTAAGATAAAAGATGTTATTGCGCTATTTTTTATTGAAATGGCAGTGTTCTTTTTAATATTCAATATTCTATTAGCGTTTTTTATTATTGATGGACAATTTGATATCTTCAATATAACTTCTTGGTTCTCTTTTGATTTATTATCATCCATTATGTATTCACAGCTAGTTTCATAGATATAATAAGCATTTACAGAAAACACAGGTAGTAATATTAATAACATGATAATAGGAGTTAAATGTTTTTTCATAGGGGAAATAAATTATTTATATTCTAAGTTTACATTAATTTGTGATGTTACCTTGCCAGGCAAGATGTTTTCACTCATTTTCACATAACCTACTGAAAAAGGAAAAGTATATTCCGTCGAAGGTGTTCTATGAACGCTATTATAAATAACATTACCTAAATAATATTTAT
>NZ_CAWQOK010000017.1:0-2816 GCF_963896075.1 Proteus sp. G4415 | reverse complement strand
GTGCCATTATTAAGAAGTGTTAATAAATTAGTATTTCTACTTTTATAAATAGCAGGTGCATCAAGCTTTAATGAAACTAATGTATCTTGGTTACAAATAACACCAATAGAAAAATGTGTTTCATTAGCGGGTATTGAATCACTTAAACTGTTTTTTTCTACAGGCGCTAATTCAATATTAGGTTGTTCAATATTAAGTTCGCAAACTTTATTCTGAGGCTTCTCAATAATCAAATTATTATAAGTAAATTTTTTATTATCTAATGTATAAACAAGAAAATCATCCATAACAAATATGTCGCTCAGAGGTTCTAGAACGATTTCGCTTATTTTTATTAATTGAATATATAGTCTTGGCCAACTATCAGTACAATATATATTTTTATATCCTTCTTTTCTAGTTTGAGCATTACAGACATTTGCATATTCAGGTGTTACATTAAATTCATCGCCTACTAAGTTAAAAGGTGTTTTATTCGCTGATATCTTAAAGCCAACTCCTGGAATATTTGTTTTAAAAATATCATCTTTATAATGCCTTGCATTAATAATTAATTTTAGATCAACTTTATCTTTACAATGAAGAATTGACGTAGATAGAGCGGCATCAGTAAAACTCATTTCTGCGATAGGTTGGCCAATATCGACACCTAAATCAATATCACTAGCTTTAAATCTAATATTATGTACTGGAATAAACCCATTGTCTGTTATATCGTCATAAACGCAATTGTTACTAAAGCTTTTATATGGTTCATCAGAATAACAATGGAATGAGAGTAAATAAATTAAAATAATAATGTATTTCATTTTTATATATTATTCCTCTTTAATGCAATTTACAGTTTTAAAATAAATTCTATTTTGTTTTTCATTATCATTTAATTGATAGTTAAATGAGCACTGTTGTTTGTTGGAACTTCCCCATTTTACAAAAATCTTTCCTGAAATAGGTAAATTAGAAATATATAATTTATTATCTTCATTTACATAGGATATATCGGATAGGGTGCCATCAGAATTTTTCACATAGGCTGTTGCACCAAAAGGAATGTTTTGGTGAAATGTAAATAAAGCACTTTCTCCTTTAGTTACCTTAATATTTTTTGCAATAATAGCTCCTTTAGTAGGAATTAAATGATAGCTATAATTATCAATATTATAATTATAATCTAATGATTTTGCATCAATGTGGAACTTATTGTTATGATAACTAGTTAAATTAGGAATGATTAAATAACCTCTTCGGTCTGATTCTATTGTTGGCTTTCCTATTATTTTTACTTTCTTAGCACCTGCAAAATTTAGGATAGCAAAACTATCATTTAGATCTTGGGCTAACGTTATTCCTCCATTATGAAACACAATGCCGCCATTGAGTCCATAGCCTAAAGAATAACTATCTTTATTAAATCGAGAGTTTATATTTAGTTTGGCTATCCTACTTAAATAATTAATTTTCATTGATGAATCTAAGCGTTCTTTATTATTTTTAGAAAAATCAAGGTTATAATTTAACCGATTATTTTCTAATGTATTTCCACTAAATGAAATATTCTCATGAAAATATTTTTCTCTATTATCATAATTGATCCTTGCTGTTGCCCAATGAGAGAGATCTTGACCAATAGGGTAATTTAAAAAAATTGATAATTGATTATTATTGCTATACTGATCTTTGCTATTCTCTAGCTCTAATGAATAGGAAAGTTTTTTATAATTTGAACTAGTATTAATAAAAAGTCGTTGGCTTTTTTCTTTTGAGTGATAATAGGTTGCAATATTATACCCCAACGTTAAAGCAATATTATTATTTAATGATTGTGAAAAGTGAAATCCTAAATCATATTTCTTATATTCTTTATTTACAGCATAATTCTCTTTAAATCTAAAGTAGAATGATGAGTTTAATGAAATAGTTGTATTTTCCATAGAAAATACTTTTTGGTAATTAATCTTATTGGACTGATATTGTTGATGATATTTCTCTCTTATCCAAGCGTTTTCTAATGAGACTATACCCAGGATATTTAATCCTAGGGTATTTCCAATAAGTGCTTTAATATCATCTCCTTTTTTTTCAGCTCCTATCATTGTCGTTAAATAATTGCTCACTCCATAGCTTAAATTCAATTGAGTTAATAGTTCTTTTTTCTTATTAGAAGGAAACTGTCTTTTTTGAGGATTGTTTACTAAACCCATAGTATAGTAATAATTCCATTGGTTCTTTCTTAATAAATACTGTGAAGAATAATTCCAGATTTTCTTCTTTCTTACTTCGCCATTTTCTTCTTTTATAATTAATACTAATTCACCATTTGTACCTAAAGAGGGAAGGTTATTAAGAGTAAATGGCCCAGGTGGTACAGATGTGCTATATAGTGTTTCTCCATTTTGCTCAATGCTAACTTCTGCATAGGTATAGGCGGTTTCACTTATAATGGGTGCATAACCTACTAGGGAGCCATCTTTCATTGCATTATCGCTATTGATTTGCACGCCTAGTATTTTATAAGTGTTTAAGTTAGGAGAATAAGCATAGAAATCACCCATAGTTAAAATGGAATTAATATTTCTAAGTGTCCTATATACATATTGCTGGTTTATAGAAAAAGAATTATTATTATTATAGTTTAGATCTTGACGATAACGCCATGCAAATAAATTAATTCCATTATATAGCTGTAGGTTATGTATGTGTTGTCCATTTAAACTATTTTGTTTATAATAATGGCCTTGATAGTTGTATTTAATGAAAGCAGCATTATCACCATCATCCAATTTTTCTTTGGAATATGAAGTGTTTTTTTCTATCGC
>NZ_CAWQOK010000016.1:0-15058 GCF_963896075.1 Proteus sp. G4415 | reverse complement strand
ATATATAAAAATGAGATGTTATTTCTCATAGGGATCTGCCATTATCATGGACTCGTCAAAACTCGCATATTTAAACTTATGAGTATTTAGTAATGGAAATGATTTTACTGTTTCTGATTGTGGGATGTATAACTGGATTTTTTGCCGGATTGTTAGGAATTGGTGGTGGAGCCATTATTGTTCCTATTGTGATGTATGTTGTTAGCCAACAAGCTATCCCTGCAGATATGGTAATGAAAATCGCCCTCTCAACCTCTTTTTCTGTCATTATATTTTCTACCGCCTCTTCTGCTTATTCGCATAATAAACATAAAGCGATTTTATGGTCACAATTTCCGCTCCTCGCTGTAGGCACTCTTCTCGGTATGCTAGTTGGGACATTCCTAGTACAAAAACTCTCAAATACCCTATTGCAAATTATCTTTTGTATTTTTATGGCCTATACCATATATGGATTACTGACCAAGAAAAAAGAAGCTGAACGTGTTGAGAATGCCCAAGATCCGGTGGTTTCAAAACCAGCACTGACAACCGGTGGTAGCTTAGTGGGTTTTATTTCAAGTTTTATTGGTATAGCGGGTGGCACCATAACAATACCGCTATTAAGCCACTGGGGGTTTAATACCCGTAAATGTATTGCAACATCATCAATGCTGGGTGTGATTATCGCCACTATTGGGACTGTTATGGGGATCGTTTATGGTTGGCAACAAACTGAATTAGCAGACTATTATTTAGGTTTTGTCTATCTACCTGCTTTTATTGGTATTAGTATTACCAGTATACTTACAGCCCCTATCGGCGTAAAAGTTGCCTATAAACTACCTATTGCCAGAGTACGCCAAATATTTGCCCTATTCTTATTAATCGTCATGGCTAAAATGTTATATACCCTGATATTGGGATAGTGTTTTAACACTTTACCTCTATCTTAGTGAGAGATACTCTTATCAATATAACTAATCTATATGTTCTATACTAATAGATAAAAGATATTTAGCTGTTATTTCAATGAATTTTTGTTAAAATAATTAGCAAAATAGTAACAACTTAGTGAGTTCATTTGCCTCATTTTATCAATTCAGTTGAATTAGATGGAATGGTTTAAGGCACAAAACCCGAAAATGATAGGATAAAGGAGTACGCAATGTCTTTCGAATTACCAAAATTACCTTATGCGTTAGATGCTCTTGAGCCACATATCTCTAAAGAAACATTAGAATACCACTACGGCAAACACCACCAAACTTACGTAACCAACTTAAATAACTTGGTTAAAGGTACTGATTTAGAAAATAAATCTTTAGAAGAGCTCATCAAAACTACTGAAGGTGGTATTTTCAATAATGCTGCTCAAGTTTGGAACCATACATTCTACTGGAATTGCTTAGCACCAAACGCAGGCGGTGCACCAACAGGTAAAATTGCAGAAGCAATCAATAAAGCGTTTGGCTCTTTTGAAGAGTTCAAAAAACAATTTAATGATGCAGCTGCAAAAAACTTTGGTTCAGGTTGGACTTGGTTAGTGAAAAAAGCAGATGGCTCATTAGCCATTGTTAATACATCTAACGCTGCAACACCTGTTTCTGGCGAAGATAAACCACTGTTAACTGTTGACGTCTGGGAGCACGCTTACTACATCGACTATCGTAATGCACGTGTGAAATACTTAGAAGAGTTCTGGGCACTGGTTAACTGGTCATTTGTTGAAGCAAATCTTGCTTAATTGACTGTTTCAGAGATGGGAAAACCATTTTTGATAATCTAATAACAAAGGGCCTAGTGCCCTTTGTTATATTGATATATTTGATTGCTCACTTTGGATAGCTAAAATTTAAGTAAATAATTAGCAATTAACAATCAAAACAATAAACTTGCATATATTACGATCATAACCAGTGCTGCTACTGCGGTACTTAAACCAAATTTCAGATCCGTATCCATCTATTTCTCCCTCAAAATGATTATAATACTCAGATTAAACCATAATCTTGTCATGGTTAATTATTATTACATATCAAGTTTTGCTAAAATAGCGACTAGAGCACAATTTATAACATTGATTAATACTTTCACTTTTGAGCTAGATCATACAAAATTCACAGCTAATCGCTAAATTATTGCCAGTGTTTGCCCTATATATGACTATACTGGCAGTTAAACCATAAAATGAATTAAAAGAGACCAATGAAGGTCAGGAGTTTTCCACACCATGGCAACAATAAAAGACGTGGCAAAACGCGCAGGCGTATCAACCACGACTGTTTCTCATGTGATCAACAAAACTCGTTTTGTTGCTGAGAACACAAGAGCGGCAGTTTGGGCTGCGATAAAAGAATTAAATTATTCGCCGAGTGCTGTCGCACGTAGTTTAAAAGTCAATCACACTAAATCTATTGGTTTATTAGCCACGTCCAGTGAAGCACCTTACTTTGCTGAAGTGATTGAAGCTGTTGAAAATAGTTGTTATAGCAAAGGCTACACGCTAATTTTATGTAATTCACATAATAATCTTGATAAACAAAAAGCTTATTTAGCTATGTTGGCACAAAAACGTGTTGATGGTTTATTAGTCATGTGTTCAGAATATCCCGATCATCTTCTTTCTCTCTTAGAAGGTTATCGTAATATTCCGATGGTCGTCATGGACTGGGGAAAAGCCCGTGGTGACTTTACTGATACCATTATTGATAACGCATTCCATGGTGGCTATATAGCCGGTCGTTATCTTATTGAACGAGGTCATCGTGATATTGGTATTATCCCCGGCCCTCTAGAGCGAAATACCGGAGGCGGTCGTTTACAGGGCTTTTTAAAAGCCATGGAAGAAGCGAAAATTACGGTAAAAGAAGAGTGGATTGTACAAGGTGACTTTGAACCTGAATCTGGTTACAAAGCCATGACCCAAATGCTCAATCAAAAGCAACGCCCTACTGCCGTATTTTGTGGCGGTGATGTTATGGCGATGGGAGCAATATGTGCAGCTGATGAGTTAGGATTACGTGTTCCTGCCGATATTTCCATTGTCGGCTACGACAATATCCGTAATGCACGCTATTTCACACCAGCTTTAACCACGGTTCACCAGCCGAAAGAGCGTTTAGGACAAATGGCTTTTTCCATGTTACTCGACCGTATTGTGAATAAACGCGAGGATGCACAAACTATCGAAGTACACCCGCGCCTAGTAGAACGTCGCTCTGTTGCCGATGGTCCATTTATTGATTATCGCCGCTGATCTCCTTCATTAACGAAGCCATTCCTCATTTAAGGTTTGGCTATCGCCTAGATAATCTAATAGCCAAGTTAATGCCGGCGATTCGCTTTTATCAACCCATGTTAGACAGCACGGACTGTCTGGCAAGGGTTGTGCTAAGGTAAGGGTAACCAACTTACCTTGTTCGATTAATGGCTCCGCTCGGTGCCAAGGCACCATACCAACACATAATCCTGCTAATAAACACTCAAGCCCCATATCCCATGAAGGTACTATCATTCGGCGCTGATTATTTAATGCCCAAGTATCTCGTTTTGGTAAACTACGTGAGGTATCTTCTAAACATAAACTAGGATAAGGCCGTAGTTCATCATCGGTTAATGGATGTGCCGCGCTTGCAAGAGGATGATCAGCATGACACACACATCGCCACGGCATAAAGCCCATATCTTTAAAACTATAACGTTCACCAATAGGTGAAGCTCTAGTGGCACCAATAGCCAAATCAACACGCCCGTTCACTAATGAATCCCAGACACCGTTAAAAACTTCAGGATAAACATAGAGTTCGATATCAGGAAAATGGCGATAAAAGTCCAGAATAAGTTGCTGTGTTCTAGCCGGTTTGACAATACCATCCACGGCAATGCTAAACTGCCCCCGCCAGCCATTTGAGACTTGCTGGCACATATGGCGAGTGTCATTCATTTTTTTGATAACAGAACGGGCTTCTTTAATAAAGATCTTACCCGCATCGGTTAATTCAACATCACGATGCCGGCGTTCAAACAAAGGAACGGCAAGCCATTCTTCTAATTGTCTCACGGTGTAACTCACCGCGGAGGGTACTCTGTGCAATTCTTGAGCGGCTGAGCTAAAACTCCCCGTTCTAGCGACAGCATCAACGACCTCTAGCGAGTATTCTGACCACATAATATTTATTCCTTTGAATTTTTTTCACAGCATTAACCAAATATTCCCGTTTCACAAGTAAAATCACTCTTAGCTACAATATATAAAATGTTTTACATCACATAACATAGAAAATTAAAATGACTTTAAAGAATTCCACACAATCAAAAACACCTTCTCTCTTTATGGTGTATCTCGCCTGCCTTAGTATGCTGGGCTATTTAGCTATCGATATGTATCTGCCTGCATTTGGTATGATGCAACGCGAATTATCAATCAGTGAAGGCGCCGTCAGTAACAGCTTAAGTATCTTTCTATTTGGCTTTGCTGTCGCTCAACTACTTTGGGGACCACTCTCAGACAAATTGGGGCGTAAGCCTATTTTACTTATTGGGCTAAGTTTCTTCTCCCTAGGTTGTCTAGGTATGCTTTGGGTAGACAGTGCTGCCGGTTTACTAACCATGCGCTTCTTACAAGCCTTTGGCGTCTGCTCTGCAGCCGTTATTTGGCAAGCACTAGTGATAGACCGTTTTGATGAGTCTCGCGCTCAACACGTTTTCGCATCAATTATGCCATTGGTCGCCCTTTCCCCAGCCTTAGCGCCACTCATTGGTGCTTTTCTGTTAAACCACGGTGGCTGGCGCATGATCTTTATGTTGCTGATGGCAATTACTCTTGTATTAATGCTACCCACATTGATGCTAAAAAATATTAAACAAAAATCAGTTATTGATGCAGGCCCATCTACAGTATCATTTTTAACTTTGCTTAAGTCACCTATCTATGCCGGTAACGTATTAGTTTACGCGTCCTGTAGTGCGGGTTTCTTTGCTTGGTTAGCAGGCTCTCCGATTATCCTTGAGAAGATGGGTTATTCACCACAAGATATCGGCTTAAGCTATATTCCACAAACCATCGCATTTATGGTAGGTGGTTATGGTTGTCGCATTCTATTATCAAAAATGTCGGGTAAAACACTGTTACCTTTATTGTTAATTGGCTACGCAGTGAGCATGACAGCGTTGTTCTTAGTCGCCAAATATACACACCCAACATTAACAACAATTTTAATTCCATTTTGTATTATGGCTGTGATGAACGGTGCTTCTTATCCCATTGCTGTCTCTAATGCGCTATCAGCCTACCCTGAAGTGAGTGGTAAAGCCGCCGCATTGCAAAATGCGCTACAATTAGGTCTATGTAGTTTAGCAAGCTTTATTGTCTCAGCCTTTATTAGCCAACAGCCATTAATTAATACCACAGCGATTATGGCACTCACGGCTATTCCAATGGCGCTGGGTTACTTTATTCAACGTAATAAATCCGTTAGCAAACACACAGTTCAGGCGACAGAATAACGCCACACCCTGTTTTTAGGAAAATTCTTAAAAAAGGCCATTTATATAAAATGGCCTTTTTATTTTCTAGAGAAAACCTATTTACATCTCTATACTTGTTCAAACGCTTAAGCGTTTTATTCATTTTTCTTTCGGATTTTGAGGCATTAAACAGATAATTTGCTGATTATGTCAGATTAGTTCTCTTAATAATTTTATTCATTCAATCTGTGTTGAATTCAATATTGTTTTAACTCTACCAATCTGCATTATCCTTTCTTGCTTCATGCCTCAAAACCCGCTTAGTTTACGCCGGAGAGTATATGAGTACATCTTGTGTAGAAGAAGGCCGAAAGACCTCCAATGATCCTTATCAACGGATCGCATCAGAGCTGCTCGCTCAAGCAGACATTCATATCAATGGTTCTGAACCTTATGATATCCAAGTGCATAATAAAGATTTTTATAAAAGAGTATTACAACAAGGCTCATTAGGTCTCGGTGAAAGCTATATGGATGGTTGGTGGGACTGCGAACGTCTTGATATATTCTTTCATAAAGTTTTACGAGCAGGTCTTGAAAATAAATTGCCAAGTAACTGGCGCGATATTTTAAAAATAGCCATGGCACGCATTTTTAATTTACAAACACAAAAAAGAGCGTGGATGGTGGGTAAAGAGCATTACGATTTAGGTAACGACCTCTTTACCGCAATGTTAGATCCTTATATGCAATATTCCTGTGGATATTGGAAGGATGCGGATAGCTTAGAAGTTGCTCAACAGCACAAACTCGACCTTATTTGCCGTAAGTTAGAGCTAAAACCAGGTATGACATTGCTTGATATTGGCTGTGGCTGGGGTGGTCTTGCTGCTTATGCTGCCAAAAACTATGGCGTTTCTGTTACAGGGGTGACCATCTCAGTTGAACAACAGAAATTAGCACAAGAGCGCTGTAAAGGTCTTGATGTCAATATCATCTTAGAAGATTACCGTGACTTAAACGAGCAGTTCGACCGTATCGTTTCTGTTGGTATGTTCGAGCATGTTGGCCCGAAAAACTATGCCACTTACTTTGATGTCGCTCGTCGTAATATCAAAGAAGATGGACTATTTTTATTACATACCATTGGTTCTAATCACAATAAAGTTAATGTCGATAGTTGGATAAGTAAATATATTTTCCCTAACGGTTGTTTGCCGTCTATTCAAAAAACCGCTGAGGCAATGGAAAATAAATTTGTTATGGAAGATTGGCATAATTTTGGTGCCGATTATGACAAAACCTTAATGGCATGGTATGAGCGTTTTTTAGCTAGCTGGCCTGAAATTGAATCTAACTATACACCTCGTTTTAAACGCATGTTTAGCTACTACTTGAATGCTTGTGCGGGTGCTTTCCGCGCCAGAGACATTCAATTATGGCAAATTATGTTAAGCCCGAAAGGTAGAATAGGTGGATTACGCACACCTCGCTGATTTTTAGCTATCAATAGAGGTAAAAATCCCGTTTTCCATAGACTGAAAAACGGGATTTTTTAATTCTAGTCGTCTGATAACAGACTATATTATTTTTTGTTTTCTTCTTCGTGTGTTGCTTGAAGCTTAACCGTTAATGCTTGTTGCGCCATAACACGCTCTACGGTATCAACAATCGCCTGAGTCTGTGGATCTAACTCAATATTAACTTTATCCCCCAAACGCTTACGACCTAACGTCGTTCTATCGCGAGTCTCAGGGATCAGATGGACACAGAAACGATTATTAACCACATCACCAATAGTTAAACTAATACCATCAATGCCAATAAAACCTTTATGCAAAATATACTTCATCAATGTCTGATCAAAAATACGAAACCAGATCTGTAAGTTATTTTCTGAAGTAATAATTTTCGCAATTTCAGCCGTAGTGACAATATGACCAGACATCACATGACCACCAATTTCATCGCCATATTTGGCCGCTCGTTCAATATTAACTTCTGAACCAACCGTTAACTCGCCCAAATTAGTTAAGCGCAGCGTCTCTTTCACTAAATCGAAACTAATTTTATTGCCATCGATTTTTGTGACGGTTAGGCAACAACCATTGTTAGCGATCGAAGCTCCTGTTTCTAAGTTATTGACTAACTCGGAAGGTAATTCAATGATATGGGTACGGAAATCACCTTTATCTTCAATGGCAATAACACGTCCTTTTCCCTGAACAATACCTGTAAACATCTCACATCTCCTTGGACTGATAAGCGAGTTTATCTTAATTAATTTAGTGTAATCAGGATAACATAAGTGATATTACACAAAGGGATCATTATTGCCTTCTCCCCTTATGATGTTTGCCATCAAATATAACGTAAAACCACTTATTTACTTATCAAAATTCTGTGGTTGAAAAACGTCATATCTTTCATTGATAATTAAACATTTATCATTAGAATATGTTTGCTTAAGGATTATTTTACGCCATATTAACATGTGACGTTCTTTCCTCCCTTCCGTCTTATTATAATGAATAAAGGTGTATGCGTGCAGAAGTATATAAAAGAAGCGCGTAGCTTACTTGCTCTTGGTATCCCTGTTATCATCGCTCAATTCTCCCAAACTGCTATGGGAGTAGTTGATACCGTGATGGCAGGTGCTGTCAATGCCACAGAAATGTCTGCGGTTGCTGTAGGTACGTCGATTTGGTTGCCAACGATTTTATTAGGTCAAGGTATATTAATGGCATTGACCCCCATCGTTGCACAATTAAATGGTTCAGGACAACGAAAGCATATTGCTAATCGTACACAGCAAGGTTTTTGGCTTGCCACTTTTTTATCCATCATGGTCATTGCCATTCTTTATAACAGCCGTTTTATTATTGAAGCGCAACATGATATCGAGCCTGAGCTTGCAGAAAAAGCCATTGGATTTATTCATGCCATTATGTGGGGGGCTCCTGGTTGTCTCTATTATCAAGTGCTAAGAAGCCAATGTGAGGGATTATCAAAAACAAAACCAGGCATGATCATCGGCTTTATTGGATTATTAATTAACATTCCTGTTAACTACGCCTTTATTTACGGTAAATTTGGTGCCCCACAATTAGGTGGGATTGGTTGTGGTGTGGCAACCGCCTCTGTTTTTTGGGCGATGTTCTTAATGATGCGCTACTATGTGCGTCGAGCACCAACACAACGGGATGTTATGCCCAAAAAACGCCTAGTGTTACCTGAATTCCACACAATAAAACGTATTACATTGTTAGGGTTACCTGTAGGGCTAGCACTATTTTTTGAAGTAACACTGTTTGCTGTTGTGGCATTATTAGTTTCACCATTAGGTGTAACGGCTGTTGCAAGTCACCAGATAGCCCTTAATTTTAGCTCATTAATGTTTATGTTCCCTCTTTCCTTGGGAATAGCTGCAACAATTCGTGTGGGTTATAACCTTGGGCAACGTTCTACAGAGCAAGCTCGTACTTCAGCCATTACAGCCCTTGCTGTCGGATTAATGCTGGCAAGTTGTACCGCTATTTTCTCTATTATTTTTAGAGAAAAAATTGCTTTAATGTATAACGATAATATTGAAGTGGTGACATTAGCCTCTCATCTTATGTTATTCGCCGCACTTTATCAGTTGTCAGATTCCGTACAGGTTATTGGTTCAGGGGTATTACGGGGTTATAAAGATACTCGCTCTATCTTTTTTATTACCTTTATCGCTTATTGGGTAATTGGTTTGCCTTCCGGATATCTCTTGGGACGAACGGATTATATTGTTGAAGCAATGGGGCCGGCGGGGTTCTGGATTGGTTTTATTTTAGGTTTAACCGCTTCTGCAATTATGATGGGAACACGTATTTGGTGGATCCAGCGTCAATCTGATGAGGTTGTCTTATTACGCTCGGAGCGTTAATACTTCCATTAAAGCGTTATTTTTTGGCAAAGGAATGACACAAATATCAACAAATAGCTTTAAATACGAGCAGTTGAATACAAATTTGTGTTTTTCCTCTTGCCAGAAGCAAATCATCTCGCTAATATTCGTCTCCGTTGTCACCCAGAATAAAGAATGCGTCCATAGCTCAGTTGGTTAGAGCACCACCTTGACATGGTGGGGGTCGGTGGTTCGAGTCCACTTGGACGCACCATTTACTCTGAACAACATTTCAATACAGTGCGTCCATAGCTCAGTTGGTTAGAGCACCACCTTGACATGGTGGGGGTCGGTGGTTCGAGTCCACTTGGACGCACCATTTCTCTTTCTTAATTCTTGTTATATTTCGTGTTACCTCCCCTACACCACAACAAAATGATTACGCAAAATTTAATTGCGCAACAAAACGCTTAAAAAACAAGCAATCAGAGCCCTATTTTGATCACATCACTTAAATTTACCTTTTTTCGATTTTCTTCATGGAAATTAACCTCTATAATACAAAACATAATTTTGTTGAAAGGTTTCAGCGTATTGATTTACAGGCATCTTTAGAAAACAGAACAAATGAATCATGATAGACTATAATGTAAGATGTCTAGCAATCTTTTATACAAAATAGTGACAAAATTTTTATCATGTTGTTGGAGCCACTCACATGTTGCGCAACTTATTAGCTAGAAATGAATGCACTTATCGTGTTTCGCACTGTTAAGATGATTGATATAACCCAACAACATTAATCCTTATTCATCCATTACAATAGAATCATTAATAGACTGCCATGAAAAAGACAAAAATTGTTTGCACCATCGGGCCAAAAACCGAATCTGAAGAAAAACTGACTCAATTACTGGACGCAGGCATGAACGTAATGCGTCTGAACTTCTCTCACGGTGACTATGAAGAGCATGGCAACCGTATCAAAAACCTGCGTAATGTCTGCGCAAAAACAGGCAAAAAAGCAGCCATTTTATTAGATACTAAAGGACCTGAGATCCGCACCATTAAATTAGAAGGTGGTAACGATGTCTCTTTAGTTGCAGGTCAGACTTTTACCTTTACAACAGATACTTCTGTTGTTGGTAATAAAGATCGCGTTGCGGTCACTTATGACGGTTTCGCAAGAGACTTAACTGTCGGCAATACCGTATTAGTCGATGACGGCCTTATCGGTATGAAAGTCATTAAAGTCACTGATACTGAAGTGGTATGTGAAGTACTTAACAACGGTGATTTAGGCGAAAATAAAGGCGTTAACTTACCAGGTGTTTCTATCGGCTTACCGGCATTAGCAGAAAAAGATAAACAAGATCTTATCTTTGGTTGCGAACAAGGCGTTGACTTTGTTGCCGCTTCTTTTATTCGTAAACGTTCAGATGTTGAAGAGATGCGTGCTCACTTAAAAGCACACGGTGGCGAAAACATCATGATCATCTCTAAAATTGAAAACCAAGAAGGTTTAAATAACTTTGACGAAATTTTAGAAGCCTCTGACGGTATCATGGTTGCACGTGGTGACTTAGGTGTTGAGATCCCTGTTGAAGAAGTTATCTTTGCACAAAAAATGATGATCGAAAAATGTAACGCTGCGCGTAAAGTGGTTATCACTGCAACACAGATGTTAGATTCCATGATCAAAAATCCACGCCCTACTCGTGCAGAAGCTGGTGACGTTGCCAATGCTATTTTAGATGGTACTGATGCTGTTATGCTATCCGGTGAAAGTGCGAAAGGTAAATATCCAGTAGAAGCTGTGACTATTATGGCGACTATCTGTGATCGTACTGATCGCATCATGAAATCACGTTTAGAGTCTTACCAATTAGGTGCTAAATTACGTGTAACAGAAGCTGTTTGTCGTGGTGCTGTAGAAATGGCGGAGAAATTAGATGCTCCTCTTATCGTTGTAGCAACTTATGGCGGTAAATCAGCGCGCTCTATCCGTAAATATTTCCCAACAGCGCCTATCTTAGCATTAACAAATAATGAAGAGACCGCACGCCAATTACTGTTAGTAAAAGGTGTAACAACACAATTAGTTAATAAAATTGCTTCTACTGATGACTTCTACCGTATCGGTAAAGATGCAGCATTATCAAGTGGCTTAGCCCATGCAGGTGATCGTGTTGTTATGGTTACAGGTGCACTGGTTGATAGTGGAACGACAAATACTTCATCAGTACACGTTCTGTAATACTCGATTATAGCTAATTTGTAATTAAAAAATTTAAGCCATCCGTTTTAACGGATGGCTTTTTTATCGCTACTTTTTTATAAAAAACATCACATTGAACTACTGCCAAAGAGATTATTTCTGTTGCTGACTATCATGATCTGTTTTATCTATTGGCACTAAATAATGCGTTGAACGAGCACGAGGATGGATAAAAAAGTGTCCTTTCGGTGCATTATGACTCTTAATGTGGATCATCGATACATTGGCTTTATTGCCTTTGCGAGAGCACGCATAAATAATAAAAGGTAAAGCAAAAATAATAATAAAACTCACCACTAGCAATGAAACATACGTTGTATCACTACTGCCACCCGGTAAAGAGCTAGGCGGGAAGAATGAAACAACAAAAGCTAAAATAGACACAATCAGACCGACAACGGCCACTAATAATTTAACACCTTTACCACCGGGAATATTAAATGCACGTTTTTTATCAGCTTGCTTGCAAACCAAATGCATATAGCCAATAAACAGCATAAAGTAGCTACATAGATAAATCACCACCGTCAGCGCTAAAGCAATAAGAAATGACATATTGCCCCCACCACCAGTGTTAGTCAGCACCACTATGGCAATAGTAGTAATAATTAGCTGAGTGATCACTAAAGCTACCGGTACACCATTTTTATTTACTTTAGCCAGTGTTGGCGGAAGAATACCTTGTTGTGCAGCCACAAACATTCCCCGTGAAGGCCCAACGATCCACGACGCAATTTCAGCCAAGACGCCAAGCAATAATAGTGCAGCAATAATTTTAACCGCCCAAGCTAATCCGCTACTAAAATGGCTGACTAAAACACTAAAGGTTTCAACCACCCCCGCAGATAAGTTGATTTCGTTATGAGGGATCACTGCCGCAACAGATAAACCGCCAATAGAGCTTAAGCATATTGCCACAATCATTAATAAAAACATGGCAAGTGGATAATCACGGCCCGGATTTTTCATTTCGTTGACGTGAGTGGCTGAGGCTTCAACGCCCATATAGCTTAAAATAAAGGCCACAAAAACCACTAAAGTACCAATCTGAGTAAAATCAGGGAAAAAGGTTTTGCTGCTGATTTCTATTGCTAAAGGCGCACCACTGACCAGATAACTAATAGCTAAAAGCACTAAAATGATTGCTGGTAATAATATCCCCGCGAAGAAACCTAATTTAGCAATAGTAGCCGTGTATTTAGTTCCGCCAAATTGAGTTAAAGCTAATCCCCATAAAATCACTAATGCGGCAATCGTTTTGGTGAGCGGATCGGTATTTAACTCAGGCCAATCAAGAATATAAGATAATGCTCCTAATACGAAATAAAGCATTGGAATAAAACCAATCGCTATTTGTAAATAACCAAAAGAGATCGCCGCAAATCCCCAGCGCTCCCCTAGCGTATTAGATACCCAAGCAAATACGCCCCCTTCTTGCCATCCTTCAACGGTTGCCATTTCAGCTGCACATAATGCAACAGGAATAAACCACAACAAACCGCCTAGTAATAAGAAAAAGACTAGACTAAAGCCGGAAGTTGCAAAAGTTGGATACTCATAGACCGCCATCACCATGGATGCAGTTATAGCAAAAAAACCTAATAATGTGAGCTGTTTTGAGGCAGAACTTGTTGCAGATGTCGCCATGCTCATTCTCCTACGTGTATGCAATGAAATAATGGTGTGCAGATAATCAAGGCTGGAGAAAAAGAGTCTATTTCTCCAACCTATTACCAAATAAAAGAGCCTGTTTAGCTGTGGTTAAAGCCACCGCCGTCCTCTTCAGATAAAGGTGTGCTGACAGGATGTTTTTCGAAATAATCGAGAGTACGTTTCATATCTTCTATCAGTAATGTCGCCAAATCTAAACTCACACCATGACGAACAAGAATACGTTGAATAACTAAATCTTGGCGATCAGCAGGCATAGAATAAGCGGGTACTTGCCAGCCACGGCTACGCAATTTATCAGCGATGTCATATAAGGAGTAGCTTACCTTAGCCTCTTTTTTCAGTTTCCACGCTAATGCAGGTATTCCTTTTTGACTATCACCACTGAAGATCATTTCAAAAGGCCCTAGCTTTTCAATTTCTCGAGCAAGGTATTGCGCGGTGTGATAACAGGCATTGTGGATCTTCGCATACCCTTCTCTGCCAAGACGCAAGAAATTATAGTATTGAGCAATAATTTGCCCACCGGGACGTGAGAAATTAAGCGCAAAGGTTGGCATATTACCGCCAAGGTAGTTCACATTAAAAATAAGCTCTTCCGGTAAGTCTTTGGCTTCACGCCATACTACCCAACCAGAGCCCAATGGCGCTAAACCAAACTTATGGCCTGATGAGTTAATGGATTTAACACGCGGTAAACGGAAATCCCATTCTAAATCAGGTGCACAGAAAGGCGCTAAAAAGCCACCACTCGCACCATCGACATGAATAGGAATATCAAGTCCGGTCTCTTTTTGTAGTTGATCGAGTGCATCATGTACCGCTTTTACTGGCTCATAAGTACAGGTGAAGGTCACCCCTAATGTTGGCACTACACCGATAGTATTTTCATCAACACGTTTAATGACCTCTTCAGGACTCATCATCAAGCGATCACCTTCAAGCGGGATCTCTCTGAGTTCAACGTCAAAATAACGGGCAAATTTATGCCAACAGACTTGAACTGGCCCACAAATAAGATTTGGTTTATCTGTCGCTTTTCCAGCAGCAAGGCGTTTTTTACGCCATTGCCATTTTAATGCAAGTCCCCCCAGCATTGCCGCTTCAGAGGAGCCAATGGTTGAACAACCTAGGGTATTGAGTGGATCGGGTGAGTGCCATAAATCAGCAAGCATATGAACACAACGGTTTTCAATTTCTGCCGTTTGTGGATATTCATCTTTATCTATCATGTTCTTATCGATAGATAAATTCATCAAATCACGGATCTCATCATCTACCCAGGTTTGACAAAATGTGGCCAGATTTTGTCTTGAATTGCCATCTAGCATCAGCTCATCCCTTACAGCATCAAAAACATGACGAGGATGGCTCTCTTGTTGCGGAAAATGTGTTTTCGGTAAGGATTGTGATAAATCAACCGATGCATAAACATCATCGAGTGAGCTATAACTTGGCGTTTTTTTATTCATCTTGAAATTACCTTTACTAATTATTATTACATTAGTGACTAAATGATTTTAAATACCTACTTTAAAAGATAGTCTAATAATTCCAGTAATGAAAAATTTTTTATATTTTATGAAAACAACGAGAGTATATTTATCAAATCAGCTTTAACACTCCACAAGAAATAACAACTCATTGATTTTAAATGATATTAATAATATTCCACTTGCTTTTATGTTAATTTATTTATGTACATTTAGAATAAAATATTTGTACTATAATAAAACTTGAATTATGAGAAATAACCTTTATAGCATTAAGTAATAACACTT
>NZ_CAWQOK010000015.1:0-10350 GCF_963896075.1 Proteus sp. G4415 | reverse complement strand
AAAAGCTTAAAAATGAATAGTTTTTCATAAGAAATGTACCTTTTTGCTTTCAATTTTACCTCACTACGTTTATCATTTGCCCCTTGTACTATACATACGGCGTTGCTGGTTTTGGGCTTCTGTGGAGCATACTGCTCCGGCAGCTCACACAGTCTTTTCCGGCGGCGGTTCTATCTGCATTATTCTTCGGGATAGAGTATTACCTTAAATGACTGAGAAAACATCTCTGACACCACTAGTCGAATTAAAATCCTTAAGTAAAGGTTTCGACGGAAAACAAATCATTTCCCGCCTCGATCTGACTATCAACCATGGCGAGTTTTTAACCATACTCGGCCCTTCAGGCTGTGGTAAGACGACGGTATTACGTTTAATTGCGGGCTTAGAAGACGCGGATGATGGACAAATTATCCTAGATGGACAGGATATTACCCATATTCCAGCAGAACAGCGTTTTGTAAATACCGTTTTCCAAAGTTATGCCCTGTTTCCCCATATGACCGTATTTGAAAATGTGGCTTTTGGTCTACGTATGCAGAAAACACCTGCTGCAGAGATCAATAGTCGCGTTATGGAAGCGTTACGTATGGTGCAACTGGAGGACTTTGCCCAACGCCGTCCTGCTCACCTTTCTGGTGGTCAACAGCAACGCGTCGCGATTGCACGGGCGGTGGTCAATAAGCCGAAGGTATTGTTGTTAGACGAATCATTGTCTGCTCTGGATTACAAATTACGTAAGCAGATGCAAAATGAGCTAAAAGCCTTACAACGAAAACTGGGGATCACCTTTATTTTCGTCACCCACGATCAGGAAGAAGCACTGACTATGTCAGATAGGATCGTGGTAATGAAAGAAGGGCGTATTGAGCAAGACGGCACGCCTCGAGAAATCTATGAAGAGCCAACTAACTTATTCGTTGCTCAATTTATAGGTGAAATCAATATCTTTGATGCACGTGTCCTACATCGTATTGATGAGACACGTATTAGAGCGGATGTTGAAGGGCACGAATGCGATATTTATACGCAATTACCTGTTACTCAAAATCAGCAACTGAAAGTGTTACTCAGACCAGAAGATCTGCGCGTTGAAGAGATACACGATCTTGAAAACCTTCCGGGACTTATCGGTTATGTTCGTGAACGTAACTATAAAGGCATGACGCTAGATTCTGTTGTTGAAATGGAAAATGGCAAGATGGTGATGGTGAGTGAATTCTTTAATGAAGATGATCCGGATGTTGATCACTCGTTAGACCAAAAGATAGCGGTAACTTGGGTTGAGAGCTGGGAGGTCGTGCTGGCTGATGAAGAAAACACGTAAACTATTTCAAAACATCGTTATTACTGGTGTTGTGGGTTGGTTAATGGTGTTCGTCTTCTTACCGAATATCATGATCATCGCCACCAGTTTTTTAACCCGTGATGATGCGAATTTAGTCGAGATGGTTTTTACACTCGATAACTATTATCGCTTATTTGATCCAATGTATGCAGAAGTATTACTGCACTCTATTAATATGGCATTGGTAGCGACCTTAGCTTGTTTAATATTAGGTTATCCTTTTGCTTTTTTTCTGGCAAAAATGCCTAAGAAAATACAACCATTACTGCTGTTTTTATTAATAGTTCCCTTTTGGACTAACTCACTTATTCGTATTTATGGGTTAAAGATTTTTCTTAGTACGAAAGGCTATTTTAATGAGTTTCTATTGTGGATAGGGCTTATCGATAAACCGCTAAGGATTATCTATACCCCAGAGGCGGTAGTATTAGGGTTGGTTTATATTTTATTACCTTTTATGGTTCTGCCACTCTATTCCAGCATTGAAAAACTGGATAAACCCTGTTTGGAAGCAGCTCGAGATCTCGGTGCGAATAAATTACAGACCTTTATTCGTATTATTATCCCATTAACTATGCCGGGGATCATCGCAGGTTGTTTATTGGTAATGTTACCTGCCATGGGCTTATTCTTTGTGGCGGACTTAATGGGGGGCGCGAAAAACCTACTTATTGGTAACGTAATAAAGAGCCAATTCTTAAATATTCGCGACTGGCCATTTGGGGCAGCTACCAGTATCTGTTTAACACTGGTGATGGGGTTAATGCTATTTGTGTATTACCGAGCCGTAAAACTACTGCATAAGAAGGTAGAAATAGAATGATAGGACGGTTATTGCGGGGTGGATTTATGTCCATCATTTACGCGTATCTTTATATCCCGATTATCATTCTGATAGTTAACTCTTTTAACTCATCACGTTTCGGGATCAACTGGAAAGGCTTTACCACTGACTGGTATACCATTTTATTAAATAATGACAGCCTGCTACAAGCTGCAGGGCATTCATTAACGATGGCAGTCACCTCAGCAACCTTTGCGACGTTGATTGGTTCATTGGCTGCGGTGGCGCTTTATCGCTATCGTTTTCGTGGTAAAAAGTTTGTTGGTGGTATGCTGTTTGTGGTGATGATGTCGCCAGATATTGTGATGGCGATTTCATTATTGGTTTTATTTATGCTATTAGGCATTTCCTTAGGGTTTTGGTCATTACTGGTGTCGCATATTACCTTTTGTCTGCCTTTTGTGGTGGTCACGGTCTATTCGCGACTCAGTGGTTTTGATGTCAAAATGCTTGAAGCCGCTAAGGATCTAGGGGCGGGTGAATTTACTATTTTACGTAAAATCATTATGCCATTAGCGATGCCAGCAGTAGCCTCGGGGTGGTTATTAAGCTTTACGTTATCGATGGATGACGTGGTTGTCTCCTCTTTTGTGACTGGACCAAGCTATGAAATTTTACCATTAAAAATTTACTCAATGGTAAAAGTGGGTGTTTCACCGGAAGTGAATGCACTGGCAACCATCCTTTTAGGGCTATCATTAGTATTAGTATTAATTAGTCAGTTGATCTTACGAGATAGAACTGGCAAAGCGTAATTTAAAAGTATTAGTGCGAGTTTCTCGCACTTTTTACGGTCTTGATGACCAAATCTGTTGGAGGTAGGCGTTACGCCTATTTGATATTAACGCATCAACCACTGAAGGAAGCCTAAATGAAAAAGTGGTCCTCTGTACTTGCTGCCAGTGTAATGGCATTAAGTATTGGTACAGCATCGGCTGATGATGGTAAGACAATCTATTTCTATAACTGGACGGAATATGTACCGCCAGGATTGCTGGAACAGTTTACAAAAGAGACTGGGATTAAGGTGATTTACTCCACCTATGAATCTAACGAAAGCATGTATACCAAATTAAAAACCTATAAAGATGGTGCTTATGATTTGGTGGTTCCTTCAACTTATTTTATTTCTAAAATGAGTCATGAGGGGATGCTACAGAAGATTGATAAATCGAAGCTCAGTAATTTTGATAATCTTGACCCAAGTTTATTACATAAATCATTCGATCCTCAAAATGACTACTCAATCCCTTATATTTGGGGAGCGACTGCGATAGGGATTAATAGTGATGAAGTTGATGTAAGTAGCATTACTTCATGGGCTGATTTATGGAAACCGGAATATAAAGATAGTTTACTGTTAACGGATGATGCACGTGAAGTATTCCAAATGGCTTTATTAAAATTAGGCTATTCAGGTAATACCACAGATCCAAAACAGATTGAAGAAGCCTATAAAGAGTTACAAAAGCTGATGCCTAATGTACTGGCTTTTAATTCGGATAATCCTGCCAATCCTTATATGCAAGGAGAAGTGAATCTAGGGATGATCTGGAATGGCTCTGCATTTATTGCGCGAGAAGCCGGTGCTCCTATTGAGTTGGTATGGCCAAAAGAGGGCGGTATCTTCTGGATGGACAGCTTAGCTATTCCTGCAAATGCAAAAAATGTTGAAGGTGCGCATAAGCTTATCGACTTCTTATTACGCCCTGAAGTTGCTGCAAAAGTGGCTGAAAATATCGGCTATCCAACACCTAATTTAGCGGCACAAAAATTATTGCCAAAAGCTATCACAAAAGATAGCTCACTTTACCCTAGTGAAGAGATTATCAGTAAAGGCGAATGGCAAAATGATGTGGGTGAAGCGACGGTTTTATACGAAAGCTATTACCAAAAACTGAAAGCGGGTCGTTAATTAAGTTTATCAGTACCAAAAAGCCACCGTTAAACGGTGGCTTCTTATATTTGTATAGAAAAAAGAGAACATTATCATTAAATCAACGATAAAATAGATGACAGTGTGTATTTGAACCGAAAGGATAATTAAGTTAAGGGCGATTAGTGCCATTTTTTATACAAGCCTCGGCAATCAGCAGGCTGTTTTTTTCTTGTATATTTCGTTGTTGCTCAATATTAATCATATAGTTACTTTGTAAGAAATAGCTGATATGAACATCAAACTTTTCAGTAATTAAATAAACAAACTCAATACTGATCCTATTTGTTCCTCGTTCATACCGTGAAAGTTGTTGCTGACTTATGCCTAACTCTTTGGCAAATAGTTTCCCCGAATATTTTAAATTTTTTCGCAAGTGACGTATTCGTTGTCCTATACGAAAATTAATCGTTTTGCTGCTATCAATCATTTCATCAGCCTTAAAAATTCAAATCATTATTGATAAGAAAAAGTGAGACTGGCTAATCCGTTTGCTTTACCCGGTTTTAGTGTCCCAGTCGTGATATAGCGAGTTGACAGGTTTAATATGTAGTTTTCGTTGTTAGAAGTTGTTATATGGAGTAAACGTTGGTTAGGTTGTCCTATCGCACTGATATCAGGGCCATACACCACGGGAGTTGGATTATCATTAAAGAAAAATTGAATACCAATACCAGAAGCATCAGAATCTGATGTCAGTGTGAGGATATCTGTATTATTAGAATAGGTAGACTGATCGGTCATGCTGGCATATAAATGCACATTACTATCGCATGTAACAGAGATGGGTTTAGCCTGACTTTTTGATGTTGAACCAATGGCTGCCATATCTCGCATTGAGATATCACCTAATTCATAGGTGAGATTTTTGGTATTTACGGTACAGCCTCGAGCTTTAATAGTAATAGTGACGGGGTTAATTGCTACGATAGAGGTATTATTGCCTTTATGGCCTCCACCATATTCAGACCATGTATTGGCGATAACTGTATATGGAATGTTATAAACGCCAGTCTCAAGATGTTTATCTGTCACCACAAAGACGACTTTGCCTTTCAGTGAAACGCGATCCACATTATGGTTAACGGTAGAGCCTACTGCAGGATAAATCACCGTTGCACCCGAACCGTTATCAACATCAATAGGTACGTAAGCAACACTATCATTGTTATCTTTTAAACCAAAAGCATAGCCGATACCTTTAACTCCGGGGAGTGAATAAACAGGATAACGATTACTACCTTCGTAATAGTAGATCCCGCTAATTTTTGAACCAGTAGCATTAGCATAGAGGGTTTCAACCCAACATTTTTGCAAAAATTTCTTCTCACATTTGAAACCATTATGGACAGAGGTTTCACCTATCCAAGTTGATGTGATGGGCGTTCCTGCGGGAGTACCATCGGCGGCACCATCAAAATTCATAGGTGGAGGGGTTACCACTAATGGATCTGCAATAGCCCATGCCATTTGGCTCGGGATACAAAGAAGAGAAACCAGCAATGTGAAGAAAGAAAAAGAGCGTGTCATTATTGGTACTCCAGTAAAAAGGTTGCTGTTGCATTCGCCGATCCGGCTTGAACAGGAAGTTGAGTCGCTACATAGCGAGCATAAAATTGCAGGGTATTATCTTGGTTAGGCAATAAGGTATAAGACTGGCTTTTATCGTTAATATCGATGGAAGCTCCTAAGTTATCCATAATGGAAATGGCAACTCCCTTGGCACCCGTTGCATCAATGGCGAGTAAGGCGTTATCAATAGGATCGGCACGACCATTAAAACTGACCTTCACAGCACTGGCTTCAGGTTGGCAATCGACTAATTTAATACTAAAAGGGATAACAGGCGTACGTTGTTGCGTTATCGTCGTAGAAATAAAATCTTTTGTGGCGATTTGGCCTAATTTTACGGTAATACGTTTTGAGTTTGTCTCTACCGTACATGTGTTTCCTGTTACTCTGGCATTAATGTGTACCAATGTATCGTAAGCAGATCCCTTAGTGGTAAACAGTAATGACAACGCTACAATAAGCATTAATTTGTGCATTATTGGCACTCCTGTGTCATTTTCACAAAAGGTTCATCAAGTTGAGAGGCGGGTAATTGATAGTTCACTTGACAGTATTGAGAGGCATTATGCCCCCAGCGGATCTCTAATTTTCCTGAATCAGGGACACCCGATAAGTAGAGTAAGCCATCATCGCCAACAATACCGGACAGATGATTTTGTTTATCAGTTGCTATTGCCCCAAAAGGGAGTGGGCGACCTTGGTGTTGTAGCGTCAGTAATAAGCGATACCCTTTTTTAGCATCAAACTGAACTTTAATGACGGCGCCTTGTGTTGGGATCACCTGCTTAATGTTTTGCTCAATTTCAACATTATCGGGTAATGCGGTGGTGTCTAATGCCACTCGATTTTGTCGATAAGCGGTAGCATAGGGAATAACGGCAAACCCTCGCCAGTCAGTATAAACCCCTGTCGCATTATCAATCGGTACATCCGCAGTATTACGAGCATCTACTAAAATGGCATTAGCGCTTAAGGGTTGGCTTAAGGTTAATCCGCCACTATGGAGTAGCATACCTCCAGCGAGGCTATAGTTAATTTGTTGAGCATCTTGATGATAGTTATAGCTAGCATTTAAATTGCCATAGCGACTTTGATAACCCAACGCCGCACTACCGGTATAGTTTCCGCCTTGATTGCTATAACCTTGTTGAACACTGTAATTAAGGGTATTGTCTTCCAATAATGTACCAGCAATCCCCGCATTATGTGTCGAGTAACCGTTATTATTGTGGCTGTAATTATATGTGAGATAAGTGCTATTGATGGATTGATAACTTGTCGGCATTAGCAATTGTAATGGGATAGAAAGACCCACAGACAATGTTTGGTCACGCTGACCACTATTCATCATTCTGTTATAACTATAAATGACGTTATAAGAGAGCCCTTTAATATTGCCATTGTAGCCGGTTTGTACTAGGACATTTTTCTCATTAGTTCCCCAATAATTTTGCCAGTTGGTCATCATAAAAATAGAGCCATAATCCCCCAGTTGTTGTGATAAATTAATTTGTAGGCTCCCTTTCTTGCGATTATGCAAATTAAAATAACTCAACGGTTTTTTTTGATTATCTTCATACAGATAACCGGACATACGCGTATTTAATGTCTCATCTAATGTGTAAAAACCCGAAGTAGAGTAACGATAACCGAGCAATTGAAAGTTTGTGCCAAATTGGTTTAACGACTTGGCATAAAGAAAACGTAAAGAATAACCATCTGATGTTGAGTTATTTGGCAATTGGCTATGAGCAAAGGTGATATCGGTAGAGAAGGCACCTAGGGTACCCATATTTTTACCTGCTCCTAGGGCATAAGATTGGTAATCTTTTGTTGCTAATGCACCGCCATAGACAGTGGTGTCATAGGGTAAGCCATAAATAAGATGACCTTGTATAAAGCGAGGTTTTTTATGTTGGTTATTTTGGCGTATTTCACCGGCTTGGATGACAAACTGTTTTTGGCCTTCTCGCTGTAAAATAGGTACAGCAGAATAAGGCACAACATAGCTGTGTTTGCTACCATCATTTTCTTCAATGGTGACATAGAGGTCGCCACTATTTGACGTTGGATAGAGATCACGGATTTCAAAAGCACCCGGAGAAACAAAGGTTTGATAAATCACATAACCGTTTTGGCGGATCACCACTTTAGCATTGCCTTTAGCAATACCTCTGACTACAGGTGCAAATCCTCTTTGGCTATCAGGTAGCATAGTGTCGTCACTTTCTAATGAAATACCTCGAAAATTAACACTGTCAAAAAGTGTTGATGAGGTATAACTATCACCAATTTGTAATTGGCTTCTTAATGACACAATATTGCGTTGCAGATAGGTATTGATATGGTTCCATTGGTTTTTCCCGTTTGACGAATTCCAAGTGGAATAATCGCGTAATCGCCAAGCACCAATATTGATCCCACTACGTAGATTTAAGTAGTAGCTATTATTATGAGAATTTCCCCAGCTATTAGCGCCACTAAAGGTGTAGTTTAAAATACCTGCTGTTATACCGTTATCCCATTTTTCTGGTGGAATATAACCGCGCGCTTTCAGATCTAACGCGGCTTGAGGGACTTGAATATTTAAAGCTTGTTTCTCAATATCATAATTAACAACAGAATCTGGAATGATTTTTTCAATATCAATACATTCATTTGCCGAGAATTTTTCAAAATCAGCAAATAGTTTAATATTGATCCCGAGTGATTGATAATAATCTCGATTTAAACAAGGAATAACATGGTTATCTTGACTAATAAAATGAATATTTTCACTACGCAGATACTCATGATTAAAAACAATATCAAGAAGATAATCACCGGGTTTAATGCGGTTGCCTGCTTCAAAATAACTTAAATCGGTGACGGCATCAGGAGAGTCAGCCAAAAATGCAGGATTAAATCGGTTTGCGCTATATGATGAAAAGGACAGCGTCAATGACAATGCAATGACACTTGGAAAGAGAAAATAAACGATATCTTTATTAGTATTCTTATTAACCATGGTTTTTGACCAACAGGGTTGAAAAAGATGCTGTGATTAATGAACGATTTCTTTTTTTAAAACAGGAGCCTGTGCGCCATAATCATTAATGGTTTGGAATGAAATGGTATTAGCATTCTGATTAACTTTTCCTAATGTTAATTGTGAAAATGGGTTAATCATAATACTTGAAGGAAGTTGACTGTCGGCTGCGGCTAAATTGACCATAGTAATATGATAAGGTGTTGGATTATGGGCAATTAACTCCCCATTTTTATAGGAAAAAGTCACTTCATTGGCATATTTTTCAGTATAAGCGGACAATCCACTAGGACGGTAGAAAAGCTTTATCCGACTCTGGATGGCAATTTGTAGTGTATTTTCATTGGCAAGCTTTTCATCTAAAGAAGGAATAGCTTTGACATTCATCCAAAATAAACTTTCGCGATCTGCAGGTAAAGGTTCACCTGTATACATAATTCTTAAAGCATTCTCTTTATTAGCGTCAAGAATATATAAAGGAGGGGTAACAATAAAATCATTATTTTTATTACCTTGATTATCAGATACCCATGATTGAATTAGAAAACTATTCTCTTTATCTGAATTAGTCACAACAAGATTAGTTTGTTTAATATTAGAATTATAAATAATACGCGTAGCACCTAATGAAACACCATTAGAATAAGCAATAAGTGGGAATAAAAAAATAATAAAAGCAAATATCTTTTTCATAATAAATATTTATTAGCTAATGAATATGGAGTAATAATACTTTTGATAAAAATAGGCCGTCCTTGGCGATAAGACATCAATCAAAAGTGATGAAGTGATTAAGAGTAAGTCACCATAAAGTTAGTTGTAACGTTTGCGCTACCTGCCTTCACTGTATCATCAGTGGAAATAAGAGAAGCGTTATAATTTAATTGGTTTTCACCTTCGATTAATTTTTGAGTTGAAGAAGGTTGTCCTGGAACAACATTTTTGCTGCTTGAATCGGTAATTTTTAACGCTACATTGGTTGCTGCGCCACTGCCTTGTAATGCGAATGCAGTTGCATCACCATCAGAAGCTGTACCGTTAAAGGTAATTGCTGCTAATGATGAAACAGTAATATCGCAGTTATTTAATTTAATGCTAAAAGGAATACGTCCTGTTTCATCACCTTTTTTAGTGAATTCAGCAACACGGAATTGACCCAAACGAACAGTTTGGTTACTTGAACTACTATCAACACCACAAGCAGCATTAACGACAGAACCTTCAAAGTTAATAGTACCACCATTAACTGTAACTTCTGTTGGTGCTGGTGTACCAGTATCTTCTGCTAGGGCAGGTGTAGCAATTATGGCCATTGCTGAAGTAATAATTGCAGATAATAATAACTTTTTCATTAAATGTTCCTATATTTTCAATATATATTTAATACTTAGCTTAATAAAATAAGCTAATATTTAATTCTGTTTTTATTATTAATAATAAAAAACAAGGATTAAATTATTTTTGGAAAATGCCAAATAAGACTATTTTATTTATTAAAACAAAAGCGAGCGATAGCAATCTTCGTGAAAACGAATAAATTGCCATATATTCACTTAAGTCAAATTTACAAAAATTATAAATGTGGTAAAAAAAATAGAGAAATCGTTTTAAACGATCGTTTTTTG
>NZ_CAWQOK010000014.1:0-3118 GCF_963896075.1 Proteus sp. G4415 | reverse complement strand
TTTTGTCTAATGTTTTGTGAGTGATTTTTTATCTGATTGATATTGCTTGGTTTTTTATTTTATTTTATTACATCTATCTCATCATTTATCTGATGTATCGTAAAAAGATAGCGTACTTATACTTATAAGATGATGTTTCATAAAATGTATTTTATGGATAGTTTTTTTATAAAATGAAACGAAAAATGGCTTTTTGTTAAGCAAAAAAGCACGCTGAAAGGGGGCATTTAAGTAAATTTTAAAATGAAAATTTATTATTTGTAAATAAAATAGAAATATTGTTTATTCATTTTTATTGGAAATTACAAAGCGTATTTTTATCGTATAAAAATAAAAGATACTTTTATTACTCGTATTGGGAGTAAATCAATATATTTAATTTGCTATATTAATTGTAACAAAATGTTTCATTTTCGAGTGCGCTTCTTCTATAGGGAGTGAGTAATTCAAGCAATTATCCCGATTCTGTTTTACTATCGGCTATATAGAGAAAAACTTAAATCTGAAGGTATAAACATGATTTCCAGTACATCAAAAGGAACACTCTATGGCATTGTGGCGATATTCCTTTGGAGTACCATTGTTGGGTTAATTCGCAATATCAGTGAGTATTTTGGTGCGGTAGGGGGTGCTGCGCTGATTTACACAACGGGAACGCTATTTTTGATTTTGATCTTAGGGGTGCCTAAGTTATCTCTTTTTCCTAAGCGTTACCTTGCTTGGGGGGCACTTTTATTTGTTAGTTATGAAATCTGTTTATCGTTGGCGCTAGGATTTGCTAGTGATAGAGCACAAGCTATAGAGCTTGGCATGGTTAACTATTTATGGCCCAGCTTTACACTGGCATTAGCGGTATTCTTAAATAAACAGCGATTCTCTATCCTATTGATTGTGGGTTTATTATGCTCATTCAGTGGGCTTGTTTGGGTTGTTAGTGGTGATAATCCACTGACAATAGAAAGCTTATGGAATAATATTTGTCGTAATCCTCTCAGTTATATTTTGGCGTTTATCGGCGCCGTGTTATGGGCATTTTACAGTAATGTGACTCGTCTTATTTCGGGGGGGCACAATGGTATTGTGCCTTTCTTTTTCTTAACAGCATTGGCACTTTGGGGGCAATATATTTTTTCTGCTCCAATCGAGTGGGTGGTTAATGTAAAAAGTATCTCACTGTTACTTATTACTGGGGCTGCGATAGGGTTAGCTAATGCGGCGTGGACGGCAGGAATGATCAGCGGTAATGTGACATTATTAGCGACGCTTTCTTATTTTACTCCGGTAATTTCTACGGCTTTTTCATCCCTACTACTCTCTACAGCACTCTCTTTTTCATTTTGGCAAGGCGTTATGATGGTGACAGGCGGCTCTTTAATTTGTTGGTTAGCGACTCGTCAAAAAATGACAAAAATGCCAAAAACGAGCAAATCGAATGTAAAACAGGGTTCTTAAGTCAAATTTTCGTGCCAATTGGGGGTATTTGAATAAATACTCTCGATTTTAAAAAAGTCTCATTGGTATAAGTTGAAATTTTTTCACTATGCGACAAGGCTAATATCCGCTTATCTATATTACTTATAAGTTAAAAGATCTAACTTCTATTTAGAAGCTACCTATATGATAAGAACAAAGGGATTGCTATGAAACTTGAGACACTTTCTGTTCACGCTGGTTATTCACCTGATCCAACCACCAAAGCTGTTGCGGTGCCTATTTACCAAACCACCTCTTATGCATTTGATGATACGCAACATGGTGCTGATCTATTTGACTTAAAAGTACCTGGCAATATCTACACGCGTATCATGAACCCAACCAATGATGTATTGGAACAACGCGTTGCCGCCTTAGAAGGAGGGATTGCAGCAGTTGCTGTGGCATCGGGTATGGCTGCGATTACTTATGCTATCCAGACCATTGCACAAGTGGGCGATAACATTGTGTCGGTTGCGAAGCTCTATGGCGGTACATATAACTTAATGGCGCACACTTTTCCCCGTATCGGTATCGAAGCGCGTTTTGCCCCCCATGATGATCTGCTGGCACTTGAAGCGTTAATTGATGAGAAAACCAAAGCGGTATTTTGTGAATCTATCACTAATCCAAGTGGTAATATTGTTGATATTCAAGCTCTCGCCACTGTGGCTCATCGTCATGGTGTCCCTTTAATTGTTGATAATACGGTAGCAACGCCTTACCTATGTCGCCCTTTTGAGCATGGTGCTGATATTATTATTCACTCACTCACTAAATATATTGGTGGTCATGGTAACTCTATTGGTGGGATCGTCGTTGATTCAGGTAAATTTCCTTGGGCTGAACATAAAGATCGTTTTGAAATCCTCAATACACCGGATGTCTCTTATCATGGGGTTAATTATGTTGAACACTTTGGTGCGGCTGCTTATATTGCGCGATGCCGTGTTGCCCCATTGCGTGGAACAGGAGCCGCTCTTTCGCCATTTAACGCCTTCTTAATTCTTCAAGGTCTAGAAACATTAGCGTTACGTATGGAGCGTCATACTGAAAATGCGCAAAAAGTTGCTGAATATTTGCAAAATCATCCTCAAGTTGTCTGGGTTAAATATGCAGGTTTAACCAGCCACCCGGAGCATAATTTAGCGGTACGTTATATGTCAGGTAAACCTGCTGGTATTCTCTCTTTTGGTATCAAAGGCGGTGCCGAAGCGGGTGCGAAATTTATCGATGCATTGAAATTGATTGTGCGTCTTGTCAATATTGGTGATGCTAAATCTTTGGCTTGTCATCCTGCATCAACCACTCATCGCCAACTCAATGATGAAGAGTTAGAACGCGCGGGGGTTTCTCGTGATTTAATTCGACTTTCAATTGGTATTGAACATATAGACGATATTATCGCTGATCTAGAACAAGCATTAAACGCCAGTTTTTAACCGTTATTAATAATAGTTAATTAATAACGATTAAGTAATAGTAATTTAATTAATAATAGAAAGGCCTTCTTTAAATTTAAAGAGGGCTTTTTATTTTAAAACAAACAAATAATCGATCTTTTAAAGGGGTGTTTAATTTATTCTCTATGAGAGAAAGTGTGTTTTATTGCGTTACCACATTATTGAAATATCTTAATGACTAT
>NZ_CAWQOK010000013.1:0-7650 GCF_963896075.1 Proteus sp. G4415 | reverse complement strand
GCGTTATCTAATTTCGGTTGTTAATTATTATTTATTTTATGTATTGATGATTAATTATAGAGATTAATTTTTACAATATATCAAGATATACCAAATTCATTGCGTATCTTATTCATAAAAGAGAAGTGTATCGCCTGTATGGGATTATTTTTCTTAATTGAATGTTGTTGCTTTTATACTTTATTTAACTTTTATATTTTAGGAAAACAAAATGAAATTAAAAAAACTGCATTTAGTTTTAGGGTTAGGCTTATCTATCATTGCGGGCTCTGCATTAGCGGCAGATCAGGGGCATGGTACTGTTGAATTCTATGGTTCAATTATTGATGCTCCTTGTTCTATCGATCCTGATTCAGGTGCTCAACGTATTCCATTAGGTCAAGTGTCATCTAGCGCACTGAAGGACGGTGGCCGTAGTGCGTCAAAAATGTTTAAAATCAAATTATTACAGTGTTCTACTGAGACATATAAAACAGTCAAAACAACCTTTACCGGTGCTGAAGCTCCTGATGTTTTAGAGGGGGCTTTAGGTATTGAAGGGATCGCCAAAAATGCAGCTGTTGTTATCACCAATGCAGGTGGTGAACAAATCAAATTAGGTCAAGCAAGTGCCGCCCAAACATTGAATGACGGTAACAATGACTTAAATTTTGCCGCTTATTTACAAGGATCTTCCTCAAAAGCTGCTATTCCTGGTGATTTTACAGCGATAGCCACTTTTGCTTTATCTTATCAATAATAGTCGTCAAATAAAGCTTTGTATAAGGATATACAAGGCTTTGTTAACTGATGAGCTTTCTTATCGTTAGGACACTTTTGTCATCGCGCTAGATATCGATGGTGAGTAATAGTAAAACGCGCTCTTTTTATAAATACAAAAGGATTATCAAACATAGTGATATTTCATCCGTAGGGGCATTACCGATAATTGACTGTTTTGGGCTCGAATATCACTAAATGGATTAGTTAGGTTTACTTATGGCTAAATTATTCAAGACGATTGATTTAAATGTTAAACATAAAAGTAAGCAGTGCAGAGGTCGTTCTGCTACCACACTGATCTATTTCGTGATTATAGGGATGGCAAGTATTGCCAGCGAGTCATTTGCTGTTAGCAAAGATATTGAATTTAACTCAGATATTCTTGACTTAAAAGATCGAGGAAATATTGATTTATCAAGCTTTTCCCGAGCGGGATATATTACTCCTGGCAAGTATGAGTTAATTATTAATATTAATAACAATGAATTAAGTGGAACTTATCGTGTTGACTATATTGTGCCCAAAGATGATCCCAAGGCAAGCGAACCTTGTATCTCACCCATATTAGTTAAGCAGTTTGCACTCAGACCAGAATGGTTAAAAAAGTTAACTTGGAAAGATAAGGGTAATTGCCTTAATGAGGCATCGTTACCAGGTATGAGCCTGAGGACAGATTTAGGTAGTGGGGTTTTTTTTATTACTCTTCCTCAAGCTTATCTAGAGTATTCATCACCGAATTGGGAATCGCCTTCTTTTTGGGACGAAGGTATTGCTGGATTATTGTTTGATTATAACGTTAATGCCAATGTCAGAGCGCCTAGTGATGGCAAGCAGAAACAGCAGATCACCGCAAATGGTACGGCGGGGGCAAATTTAGGTGTTTGGCGTTTTCGGGCAGATTGGCAAGCAAGTTATGAGCACACTACAGGTGTATTGCATAGCACAGAAAATCACTGGAATTGGGATCAATTCTATCTTTATCGAGCGATAACGAAATGGGGCGCCCGTTTAGTCATGGGGGAGACTTACTTACGTTCAAACCTATTAGATAATTTCCGTTTTACGGGAATAAGTTTACTTACGGATGAGCAAATGTTGCCCCCTAATTTACGAGGTTATGCTCCAGAGATCACGGGAGTTGCAAAAACGAATGCAAAAGTCACTGTGAGTCAACAAGGACGGATTATCTATGAGACACAAATCGCGCCTGGGCCATTTCGTATTCAAGATCTGCATGATGCGGTAAGTGGACGCTTGGATGTTCGTATTGAAGAGCAGGACGGAACAATACAAGAATACCAAATTGATACAGCCAATATTCCTTATCTTACAAGACCGGGACGCCTTCAATATAAAGTATCTGCGGGTAAGCCTTCTCGATTAGATCATAAAACTGAAGGGCCTATTTTTGCAATGGGAGAGTTTTCTTGGGGAGTGAATAATGGTTGGTCTCTTTTTGGTGGCACTTTAGTTTCTAAGGATTATAACTCGGCCTCGCTAGGTTTTGGACGAGATCTAATGATGTTAGGTGCTATCTCTTTTGATACGACTCATTCATGGGCAACCTTCGCTAATGAGAATAAACACTATCATGGCAGTTCATATCGAATTAGCTATTCAAAGCGTTTTGAATCTATTGATGGGCAAATCACTTTTGCAGGCTATCGATTCTCTGATCGTCATTTTATGAGTATGGATCAATATTTAGATAGGCGTTATCGCTATGGCGCACAAGAAAATAATAAAGAGCTTTATACCCTTACACTGAGTAAACAATTTCCTCAATGGGGACTTAGTACCTATATAAATTATAACCATCAAAGGTATTGGGATAGACCGAATAACGACTATTACAACTTCTCTTTATCAAAGTATCTCGCTATCGGGAAGTTTAAAAACATTAACATTAGCTTATCCGCTTATCGTAATCGTTTTAATGGCAATCATGACAACGGCGTGTATTTCAACATTAATTTGCCTTGGCGTGATAGAGCAACGATAAGTTATAACTCGGTCATAAATAAAGAAGGTAACTCACATAATGTCAGCTATTTCGATCGCATTGATGATAACAATAATTATCGTCTAAGTGCAGGAGTTAGTAGTCGAGGTAAACCATCGGCGGATGGTTTCTTTACACATTATGGTGATGTTGCTTTAGTAACGGCTTCAGCCAGTCATATTAACGGCGACTATACTTCGGCATCTTTATCTTTCCAAGGTGGGGCAACATTAACCACTAAAGGCGGGGATTTTCACCGTAGCAATATGCCGGGGGCAACCCGTTTGTTAATTGATGCTCAAGGTGTTTCTGATGTCCCGGTAAAAAGTCTTAGTGCCATATCTCATACCAATATTTTTGGCAAGGCGGTGATCCCCGATATTAATCACTATTATCGAGGCAGTGCTTCTATCGATCTTAAACAGCTACCAGACAATGTTGAAGCACTACGTTCTATTCATCAATTAACTTTGACTGAAGGCGCTATTGGCTATCGTCAATTTGATGTGATTGCCGGACACAAAGCGATGGCAACAGTACAGTTGGCTGAAGGAGGCGTTCCGCCATTTGCAGCGACAGTAACAACGCTTAATGGTCGAGAATTAGGTGTTTTTAACGACGGTGGAAAGGTTTATTTAAGCGGTATTAATTCAGGCGATGTCTTGTATGTACATTGGGATGGTAAAAACCAATGCCAATTATCCATTCCTAAATTGGCGGATACACAACTGATCACATCACTGCTTTTAACTTGCTTTCAAAGACAGCCGACTATTTCAACATCATTCCTGGAAACAGATAAAACGCAAGCATTACCTCAACATTCATTCCTTAGTAAATAACGCTAAGTAATAACAATAATTGATTAATAGAGAGAAGAGTAATTAAAGATGATGGCATCTAAACATTTATTTATGGTAACTACCACCTTATTAACTGGAATGGTGTTTACGTCGCAAGTTGGTGCGACAATCGCTTTAGATCGTACACGTATTATTTTTAATGGTGCTGATAAATCAGTAAGTCTGAGTATAAGTAATCAAAACAAAGAATTACCTTATTTAGCTCAAGGTTGGCTAGAGAACGAGCAAGGAGAAAAAATAGAAACACCTCTTATTGTATTACCTCCTATTCAGCGTATTGAACCTGGGAATAAGAGCCAAGTGAAAGTGCAATCATTACCTGATATTGCACAACTACCTCAAGATAGAGAGAGTGTTTTTTATTTTAATTTACGTGAGATCCCTCCACGTAGTGATAAACCCAACGTATTACAAATTGCACTACAAACGCGGATAAAATTGTTCTATCGACCAAAATCTATTTATGCCACCCAAACTGATTTAAGTAATCCATGGCAGGAAAAAATTACCTTAACAAAGCAGGGGGAGAGTTATGTTGTGCATAATCCCACACCCTATTATATCACTATTGTTGATGGTCTAACGGATCTGAAAGGGAAAAGCTTAGAAGGATTTACCCCTATCATGGTAGCGCCTCGAGGGCAGGAAAAACTCAATTTAACGGTTTCTACGCTGGGGGCTTCTCCGGTATTAAGTTACATCAATGATTACGGTGGTCGTCCAAGATTGAAATTTAGCTGCGATAGTCGTGAATGTAAGGTGATAGAAACAGACCAAGGAAATTAATAGGTATATTTATGAAACAGCAGATTAATAAAAATAGTCTTGTATCAATATTGGTACTATTGAGCTTTTTTATCACAACAAATGTAACTGCTGTGACACCAGTTTTGTCAAGTACGGGACTATCACAAAATTCGCCTATTACACCTATTTATCCGATCCCTATCAATATAAAAGGGTACGTTATCGCTCACCCTCCTTGCATGATCAATGAGGGCAAAACGGTAGAAGTGAATTTCGGTGATGTGCTAAGTACACGAGTTGATGGCTTAAATTACAAACGTCTGGTTGATTATCATCCAAGTTGTGAACAAATGCCCATTAATACACTAAAACTTTCTGTCGAGGGGAATGGTACTTTTTTTGATGCCAATGCATTAATGACCAATATTACCGGATTAGGTATACGTATTTTGTATCAAAATAAACCACTTAAGTTAGGGCAGGCAATTAATTTTACTTATCCCGATTTTCCTGTATTGGAAGCGGTGCCTGTGCGTGATTTTTCTACTCTTCTTGTGGGAGGAGACTTTTCTACCACAGCGACATTGCGCATGGAATATCAGTGAGGAGATAACGGGAATGTTTAATAAACAGAGGATATTCTTTTTCATAACGTTACTTTCATCATTTTCATTAATGGCTGATGAGACGGCAAATAAGGCGACAATCACTAACAGCGAAAATAATTTGAGATTATTTGGCACACTATTTATTCCCCCTCCTTGTGTGATCCAAAACAATGACATGATTGATGTTAATTTTGGTCACCAACTGGGAACGAGTCGCATCGATGGCATTAATTATACAAAGACCGTCAATTACACGTTGCAGTGTGAAGAAAATGCAAAAGGTTGGGCATTAGGTTTATCCATTATCGGCTCTGCAAGCCAATTTGATGCGGCTGCTTTACAAACCAATATAACGGATTTAGCCGTACATCTCACGATAGATAGTGAGCCATTTATTTTAAATAAACGGTTTGTTATTACCTCTGATAAACCGCCGATTATTTTAGCTGTGCCTGTAAAAAAATCAGGAAGTACCTTAACAAAAGGTGCATTTGAGGCAACAGCAACGCTACTTGCTGAATATCAATAGGAGTATCGGGATGATATTACAAAGATTATCTCTGAGTACTGCAATCTTTGCCGCTGTGATAGCTATGGCTAATGCTGATCCTAATATGCGTTTTCATGGTGAGTTAATTGATGAGCCATGTGTAATAAAACCCGGTGATGAAATTATTGTCATCACGCTGGATAAAGTGACTGATAGTGCTTTTTACAATGGAGTAGAAAGAACTAAAAGCCAGCAATTTGAGATCCATCTATCGGAGTGCGATCTCTCTATGAATAACAAAGTTTCCATCACATTTAAAGGTGATGAAAATAAGGCGATGGCAGGGAAAGGTTTTCTAGCATTGAGTCCAATAAGTCGAGCCTCTGGTATTGCTATTGGTCTAGAAGATAGCGATGGAGTCCTCTTACCCATTAATCAGCCATCGAAAAATATGGCTTTACTTTCAACTAATAACACATTGAGGTTTAGTGCTTTTATACAAGCAGAACCTACCGCAATTGCTAATCAATCAATAAAACGGGGGCCCTTTAGCGCCATTGCTACATTCCATTTAAATTATGACTAATGTTGACTTGAGGTTTATATGCTTATACCTAAGCGCCAATTAATCTTTTACTTATTTACTAGCATGTTGATATATCCAGCTTCCTCTATAGCCGCTATTTTTTCTTATATTACAGAATCAAAACCAGTAGGTAATGAGGGGACAGGGGCTGATTACACTTTTATTATCCAGCGTTGGGATCCCGAGCCACCAACGGCTTTAAATCCTTGTTATAAAAAAAAACCTTGTTATATAACCATAAATCATCGTCATCAGCCTAACCAGTCTGGAGGCTCAGCGACCAGAACTATTTTAAGTGATGGGCATAAATATCGAAGAATGGAAGATCTACGTATTGCTGTTATGAAAGAATTAGGAGGCTTCCCTTATGGCCCAGGAGTTGCCATTCATCGATATGTTGATACATCAACCATACAAGAGTGCGTTGGTATATTTTATCAGCCAAATGCTTATGGTTTTGCTGAAGATGGCTATTTATTACCGGGTTCTATTTGTGCAATTGCTCCCCCACCTGTTGGACATTGTGATGTGTTAGCCCATTCTGTTGAGTTGGATTACGGCAATGTGGGGGAAAATGAATTAGACAATGCGGTTCGTTCTCAAACTGTGAATGTGACGTGTAATCGTGATGTCTCTTTACAGGTTGTTGCAACAGGAATGAATAATCGTCAAGTCCCACTACGTAATGACAATAGCTTATATGCTGATTTATATATTAATGATAAATCTGGCGAAGAGGGAGAGGCTATCTTTGTCGCTAAAGGCAAAATGGTTTCTATACAAGTGAGTTCTAAATTGAGAACCAATGGACATGTTGCTCCAGGGTATTTTTCTGGCTCTGGCGCGTTGATTCTAACGTTACCATAATAATAAAAGGTTGAAATATCATGGTGAAATATCGTCGTGCAAATATTGATGTCAATGCACTGGTAGGTAAGCGCATACAAAAAAGGCGTAAAGAGTTAGGTTACACAGGTAGCCAATTGGCGGCAAAACTAGGGGTTAGCCAACAACAATTCTCACGCTATGAGCGAGGGTTAAACAAAATAGATCTTACTTATCTAGTGCTATTAGCTAAGTTCTTAAACACACCCATTTACTGGTTTTTTGAGGACTGTATTACTTCAACGTCGGTCAAAAGTGGCAAACCGCTAAGTCGACGAAGCAATCTTTTAGCCAAAAAAGCACTAGACGCATTTCTGTATTAACCTTTACCTCTTACAAGAAAAAGTCCTTAAATAAGCAACCTATTTAGGTCAGGCTAAGGGGATGTTTTCCCTTAATGATCGCTATAGCGATATTGACTGTCGAGTTATGTTGCACTCATTAGGCTTGCAATCACTATCCCTAAGCGAGCTTAGATGGGTAGTGATTGCTTTATGAGCATTATAAATGTGTAGAAAGAGACGAAAAAATCAGAATTAATTGTATTTTGAATATATCTCTTATACTAAGTTAAATTATTAATGATAAATCTTTTTAATGTTTTTCTGTGGGTAAATGGATACCTTCTAAGATAGAGTCTATTGGAATAAAAATGATTATATTTCAAAAAAAATTAGTACACCAAATATGACCGGGTTTATTAAAAT
>NZ_CAWQOK010000012.1:0-12617 GCF_963896075.1 Proteus sp. G4415 | reverse complement strand
TTTTTTCTATCTTCTGAAACGGAACCATAATCTATGGCGGAAAATAGCATTTGGTTATTCAAGGGTGTAAGCCAAGTAACCTTATGCCGGGAAACAAACTGATTGGCATCAGAATAACCTTTGCCGGACTCAAAACCATACACGCTATACAGACCACCAATGGTTGCTTTATCAAGTAATCCATCAATATCTGAGCGAGTCAGTTGAAATATCATTTCTGGTTGATAAAAAAATTGCTGTGAAGTGATTTTAAAAGGAATTAATGCATCAAAATTAAGATTAAAAATGGGTACACCATTAAGGGAATCTATTGGTGATAATCTTGCGCCAGGAATAAAAACACTCTGCTTATAATGAAGTTTAGCATTAAGGTAACCCCCTCTCATAAAGCGATAATTTTGCTCAATACCCGCATTAATATAAGGACTGCGACGCTCATGGACTGATAAGCGATAGCCTGACACTTCATTGCGATAAGTGTAATATTGTATTCCACCACTTAAAGTCACCGTACGCTGTGTTGAAGGTCTAAATTGGCGCTGGATCTCAAAAGAAAGAAGCTGTTGACGCGTTTTTTGTAACTCTTTTGTCACTTCAGAGACTCTCATTTTTGAACCAATATCATAACCAAATAATGTCGCACGCCAATAATGATAAGGTACTTGCCATAAAAAGATCTGCTTCTTGATACCTCTTGATTTTAAGGTATCGAGTTGACTAGAAAGAATAACCATTAAAGTATCATTAAGTTGCGCTAGATTACCAAAGCTTAGCCTTGTAGTACCAAATAGATCTCCGTAAATTTTCTGCTCCTTATTATCAATCGATACCGAGCCTGCCATTGTCCTTTTCCCCACTTGAGAAAGAGAAATAATTGATTCATGTTCTTTTGACGAGGGTTCTATCTGAATTTTGACATTACTATTAGGACGGGATCTGAAATTGTCAGCCCCCTGTTCAATATCTTTAACGTTTAAAACATCACCTTTTTTGACAGGCACTGCCTGTGAAATCAAATAGCGTTTATCTGTCGGGGCTTCGGAAACAATGTCTTGCACTCTCCCGACATTTAATGTGATATCCAATACCTCGTCATCGGCATAAAGATCAACTTTACCCACCTCACTGGTCACATAACCTGCATCATAAAGCAGCGCATTCAAAATATTGATATCTTGTTCTAACAATGCCTGTGACTGACAATGCCCAACTAATTCAGCTTGCCATTTTGCCACTTGGCGTTGCAGTGATGGGGAAGAAAACTCATCGAGATGATGGAGTTTTACCTGTTTGATTGAAAAACAATGTACAGAAGGTGTGATAAATTCCCTTTTATTTTGTGGCGCTAAGTTCACTAAAGAGACATTGTCATTTTGTTGTAGTAATTGATCTCTAAGTTGTGTTTCTGTCGGTAAATCTACTGGTACAGGGGGATCGATATGACTTTCATTCGCTACAGAAAAAAAAGCACAACACCATAAAATACAATAGATTAAAATAGACAACTCAATACGCATTCAATTTACACTCTTATCACCGGAAATAGGAGTGCTATGTATATGTAAAGAGAAACAAAAAAGATTTATAAAAACCGTCTTTTTACTCTGACTTACCTACACAGTTACCAATAATGCAACTATGTCGACTTATCAGATCAGAGAGTAAAAAATCATAAGCGATTATTTATAAAGAGATGCCTTAAAACGACAAAACCCCGCTTTAAAAAAGCGGGGTTTCTAGATATGGTCGGCGAGAGAGGATTCGAACCTCCGACCCACTGGTCCCAAACCAGTTGCGCTACCAGGCTGCGCTACTCGCCGAAAACGAGGTGCATCTTACTGCCAGAAAGCCAAAGCGTCAATACTTTTTTCTTATCTCCCAACTGTTCGTATGGTTTTCAACCAAAACGACTGATTTTTAACTTTTTATTAGCACTATTGCTGAAATTAACCGCATCATAAACCCTACTTTTACTTAAGTTATATGAAACAGCTATTTTTCTTTACAGTTATCAGAAAACATCATGAAAAATGACAAATTTATTCTTTATTGTTATCGTTTATTTCATGCACTTTTTATATAATTACCCTATGTCAAATCAGTTGGGTGAATTTAGAGCATGAAATCACGTTGGGGCATTAGCACATTACTTTTATTCGTCACCACATTTTCAGTCCAAGCGACTACATCACAAACTTGTCGGGTTTACTTTAAAGAAGCCGATAAATTCTTACAATATATTGCTACAAGAGATGACTTAAAACAGAACATGCCTGAAATAAAAGGTAATTTTGAACAAAATAAAAAGTTGATCAGTTCTTCCACCCTAAAAGAGCAAAAAGCAATTTGTGAAAAAGGAATGCAAGAGCTTGATAACCTTAACAAGATGTTTGGTCCAAAAGAAGCTACAGCAAAAAAATAAATATAAATAATGACTAAATAATAAATAAGTGATTATATTTAGTCTTATTTATAATAATTAGGTTTTATTTCCAGTATTAAGTGTATCATTAGTGCTACCTAATTTTTTTATCCTTTCTTTAGGTGAATTATCACTGTTGTCATCATGTTGTGTATAATAATCATAAGGAAGCAATAAAGTATCTAATAACGCACTAAAAGGAAGATCAAGAATAACTAACGGTTTCATTGCCCACCCTGTTTCATCATCAGAAAGCATATTAACGTTATTTTTTGTTCCTGAATAAAGCTCGTTATTAGGGCCTGCATGCGTCATAACACTTGAGCACCCTGTCAGTGATAGCATAAACGTCGCTAGTATTAACTTGTTAATGATTATGGATCTCATAGAGCACCTATAAAAAGCCGTTAGGGTTAAACACCTTTATTACATAGTTAAACCTGTTTTCCTTGTTAGGACAAGAAAAAGAAGATCTAAGGGGTTTATTTTTAATAACACAGGTAATTAATTTAATCTAAAAATAAACTCATTTTATATAATAATTCTGATGTTATAAATTATTATGTTTCACTGATATTAAAATTCAACCCTATTCATTTTAAATAAATATTTTAACTGAATATTTATCTTTTTTATTTTTTTGATCGTTATATATGCTGAATTTGTGCAATAAGACACAGCGTTTTTTTATCTTTTTGGCAAACTAGATGTATCGTTTTAGCTAGTGAGTTACTTGGCTATTTCACTTGGCATAGGATCTGTTTTATGAGTGATATTGCATTAACAATGGTGATGTTGTCATTAGCAGGCGCCTTAGGACTTTGGATAGGTAACGTTAAAATCTATCGGGTCAGTTTAGGAATTGGCGGAGTGCTGTTTGGAGGGATTATTGTCGGCCATTTAGCTCAACGTTATGGACTGGTGCTCAACACACAGATACTCCATTTTATTCAAGAATTCGGCCTTATCCTCTTTGTATATACCATTGGTATCCAAGTCGGCCCCGGTTTTTTCTCTTCTTTACGTGTATCTGGGCTTAAGCTCAATGCCTTTGCCATTTTGATTATTTTACTTGGTTCACTAGTAACAGCCTTTATTTATCACTTATTTAATGTGCCACTACCCATTATTCTTGGCATTTTTTCTGGTGCGGTAACGAACACGCCTTCATTAGGTGCAGGGCAACAAATCCTCACCGACCTTAATATTGATCCAGCCATAATCAGTCAAATGGGAATGGGATATGCTATGGCTTACCCCATGGGAATTTGTGGCATTCTTTTGGTCATGTGGTTTATTCGCGTGCTATTTAAAATCAATATAGAGCGAGAAGCAAAACACTTTAACCATCAGCAAAACAGCACTAAAGAGACACTGCATACCATTAACATTGCCATTCGCAATCCCAATTTAGATGGCTTATTAATGCAAGATATCCCACTACTCAATGAAGATGCCCTTGTCTGTTCACGTTTGAAACGTGGCGACGATATTATGGTTCCGATGCCTTCCACTATTATTCAGTTAGGAGATTTACTGCATATTGTCGGCTCAAGAGAAGATCTCAATAAGGTTCGCCTTATTTTAGGCGAAGAAGTAGATGCTTCACTTTCTACCTCAACCCATCAATTACAATCTGTGCGCATTGTTGTCACGAATGACTCAGTATTGAGTAAACGATTAAAAGATCTCGATTTAAAAAGAAAATATGATGTTGTTATCACACGATTAAATCGAGCAGGAATTGAATTAATTCCTAGTAATAACAGTATGCTACAGTTTGGCGATATTTTAAATGTTGTGGGTAGACCTGGGGCCATAGAAGCAATTACGGTACTTTTAGGTAATGCACGACAAAAATTAGAACAAGTACAGATGTTGCCTGTTTTTATTGGCATTGGTTTAGGGGTTTTATTAGGCTCTATCCCTATTTTTATTCCGGGGATCCCTGTTGCACTAAAATTAGGCCTTGCTGGCGGGCCGCTGATCGTGGCCTTGATTTTAGGCCGTATTGGTACTTTCGGGAAACTCTATTGGTTTATGCCCCCAAGTGCTAATCTTGCACTACGTGAACTCGGGATCGTCATGTTTTTGGCTGTGGTTGGCCTTAATTCCGGTGGCGGGTTTATTGATACCTTAATATATGGACAAGGGTTAAGTTGGATTGGCTATGGTATCGCGATCACACTACTCCCATTATTGATAGTCGGTATAATGGCTCGTCTCGTTTTTAAGTTAAATTACCTTACCCTATGTGGCGTACTTGCTGGCTCGATGACTGATCCTCCCGCTCTAGCATTCGCTAATTCTATTCATCAAAATAGCGGTGCTGCCGCACTTTCTTATGCCACGGTTTATCCTTTAGCTATGTTTTTACGTATCATCACGCCACAACTAATGGCACTGATTATTTGGGCTTTGTAGCGAATTTAATAGATATATTAAATGGTTGCAGTCAATTTGTTATCAAATGCTTAATTTCACTTTACAGAAGGATAATAAAGGGCTTAAAAGGGGCTTATTTAAGCCATCGATTTTATTATTATCTGTTTTAATAGCGCTCGTGCTAAGAAATTTAGATTGAGACGGATTGCTAACTTTTAGTAATCAATTTCTTTCCGTCAAACTTATGCTCAAAAGTCCTCGTTATTGTCTTTGCCCCTTCTTCTCGCTGAAGGGGCATTTTTATTACTTATTTATTCTAGCGATAAGCATGTTCTATCTCTTCCGATAGGATCTTTATTCCTTTTTCAATTAATGCAGGCTCTGGTACATAATTCATTCGCATACATTGATGTGCATGTTGCCACGACTCTTCTAAGCCTGGAAAGAAATAGTGACCAGGAACCATCAATACACCACGTTTTTTTAAACGCCGATAGAGTTCTTCACTTGAGATTGGTAAATCTTTAAACCAAAGCCACAAGAAAATAGCCCCTTCCGGTTTATGGATAAGGCAACGCTCTTTAGGTAGATAGCGACGAATAATATCAATAGTTTCAAGTACTCGTTGATGATAAAAAGATCTAATTATCTCTTGGGATAATCGCATTAAATCATCACGTTTGAGCATTTCTAATGCCATCGCAGGGCCAATACCTCCAGGGGCAAGACTAATAATGCCATTCACATTCGTGATTGCAGTAATAAGCTCTTCATTAGCGATAATAATGCCACAACGAGCCCCCGGTAATCCTAGCTTAGAGAGGCTCATACAAAGAATGGTGTTGTCATTCCAGTGGGGAGTTGCTTGGGAAAAAATAATCCCCGGAAAGGGCACGCCGTAAGCATTATCAATAATCAGTGGGATATCATGTTTTTTCGCTAAGGCATCCAGCTTTTTTACTTCATCATCAGTGATCACATTACCTGTTGGATTTGTTGGTCTAGAAACACAAATAGCACCAATATCATCACCTATCGTTAAATGTTCAAAATCTACATGATATTTAAATTGTCCATCAGGTAGCATTTCAATAGTGGGTTTATTCGCAACAAACAAATCTTCTTCTAATCCGGCATCGGCATATCCAATATATTCCGGAGCGATGGGAAAAAGAATTTTGCGCTTTTTACCCTCAGCAGATTGGCCACCGAGTAAATTAAAAAGATAAAAGAAAGCACTTTGACTGCCGTTAGTAAGCGCAATATTTTTAGCGGAAATATTCCATCCTAATTTTTCTTTTAAACAAATAGCCAAGGCGTTGAGCATCGCATCTTTACCTTGTGGCCCATCGTAATTACATACGGCATCACTTAATGAGCCATTATTCACCATCTCTTGTAATAATTGGTGAAAATAGCTGTCCATCTCAGGAATATGGGCAGGATTTCCTCCTCCTAACATCACCGCTTCTGGTGTACGTATTCCTTCATTTAAGTCTTGCATCAAGCGAGAAATACCTGAGTGGCGAGCAAATTTTTGCCCAAATCGTGATAGTTGAGTCATCTTTGCAGGATCTTCTTTGTCGTTTTTCATTAGATAAACACCATACCGTGAGCCGGACTCAGCATCAACCGTTAACAGATGTATACTTAAATATCAACACCAACCTTAAAACCAATATTGAAATATAAATTCAGTTTTAAATCCAATTAAAGATAACTAAACTAGTATTCTTCTATTTAATACTACTTTCCAGCTGAGATTGCCGACAAAAACAACAGAGTATATGATCGTTAACCATGCCTACTGCTTGCATAAATGCATAACAGGTGGTGGTACCAACAAATTTAAACCCTTTTTTCTTTAACGCCTTAGCCATATCATCTGAAATTTCAGTAAAAGCAGGAACCTGTGAAATAGTCTGCCACTGGTTATCAATGGGTTTTCCATCAACAAATTGCCAAATAAATTCACTGAAATCTTCACCCTGAGCTTCCATCGCTAAAAAGGCACGCGCATTATTGATAATGGCGTTAATTTTGCCACGATGACGAATAATAGACGGATCTTGTAGTAGTGTTTCCACATCTTTTTCAGTCATTAGTGCTATTTTTTCAGGACGAAAATCAAAAAAACAACGACGAAATCCTGCTCTTTTCTTTAATACGGTATACCACGACAAACCTGCCTGTTGTCCTTCAAGGCAGATCATCTCAAAAAGTTTGTATTTATCTCGCTGTGGTTTTCCCCATTCATTATCATGGTATGCGAGATATTCAGGATCTTGAGTTACCCAATCACAACGTTGTTTATTCATTTGCTACATTCCTTGTTCTTTATAGGTGTTATTCATACAATTGATATCGCTCTTTATATACTGTATAAAAACACATGTAAATAGACTAAGAAAAAATCATTCTGGCTATTTGAGCATAGTCATAACAACGATTAAGGCACTATTTTTTTGATCAAGAGAAAATTGCCCGTATTCCTTGCTGTATATCTTTCGTCTAGAAGGTATACTGAAACCTTTCTTTTTATTCTATGTATCGCCATGCGGATATAACATGCAAAAGTTTGATACCAAAACCTTTCAGGGGCTGATCCTGACATTACAGGATTATTGGGCTCGTCAGGGCTGTACCATTGTTCAACCATTAGATATGGAAGTAGGAGCAGGTACCTCACACCCAATGACCTGTTTACGAGCATTAGGTCCAGAGCCTATTGCAGCGGCTTATGTTCAACCATCACGCCGTCCAACTGACGGACGTTACGGTGAAAACCCTAACCGTCTACAGCACTATTACCAATTCCAAGTTATCATCAAGCCATCACCGGATAACATCCAAGAGCTTTATCTTGGCTCTTTAAGAGAATTAGGATTAGATCCTACTATCCATGATATTCGTTTTGTTGAAGATAACTGGGAAAACCCAACATTAGGTGCTTGGGGATTAGGCTGGGAAGTTTGGCTCAACGGCATGGAAGTGACGCAATTTACCTATTTCCAACAAGTTGGCGGATTAGAGTGTAAACCCGTCACTGGCGAAATTACTTACGGTTTAGAGCGTCTGGCAATGTACATTCAAGGCGTTGATAGCGTTTATGACTTAGTTTGGTGTGATGGCCCATTAGGTAAAACCACCTACGGCGATATTTATCACCAAAATGAAGTGGAACAATCAACTTATAACTTTGAATATGCAGATGTTGACTTCTTATTCTCTTGTTTCGAACAATATGAAAAAGAAGCTCGTGAGTTGTTAGAGTTAGAAAAACCTCTGCCTTTACCTGCTTACGAACGTATCTTAAAAGCAGGTCACACTTTTAACTTATTGGATGCACGTAAAGCGATTTCTGTTACAGAGCGTCAACGCTATATTTTACGTATCCGTACTTTAACCAAAGCCGTCGCTGAAGCTTATTATGCTTCCCGTGAGGCGCTTGGTTTCCCTATGTGTAAAAAGTAAGAGGCTATTATGACAACTGAGACTTTCCTTGTGGAAATCGGCACAGAAGAGTTACCGCCGAAAGCGCTTCGTTCTTTAGCCGAATCTTTTGCGACCCATTTTACGGCTGAACTGGATAACGCCAATATTACTCATGGTGATGTATCTTGGTTTGCCGCTCCTCGTCGTTTAGCCATCAAAGTGGCAAATATGGCAAAATCTCAAGCAGATAGGATCGTTGAAAAACGAGGCCCTGCTATAGCGCAAGCATTTGATGCTGAAGGTAAGCCAACTAAAGCCGCAGAAGGTTGGGCTAGAGGTAACGGCATCACTGTTGATCAAGCTGAACGTTTATCAACGGATAAAGGTGAGTGGCTCTTTTATCGTGCTGAAGTTAAAGGCGAAGCCGTTAACCAACTACTGGCTGGTATGGTAAGCAATGCACTGGCAAAACTGCCTATCCCTAAATTAATGCGTTGGGGTGATAAAGAAACGCATTTTGTGCGTCCAGTGCATACTGTTACTTTATTATTGGGTGATACCCTCATTGACGGTGAAATCTTAGGTGTACAAAGCGATCGTATTATTCGTGGCCACCGTTTTATGGGTGAAGCTGAATTTACTATCGATAATGCAGACCAGTACCCTGAAATCCTTTATGAACGTGGTAAGGTCATTGCCGATTACGAAAACCGTAAATCCATCATTCTTCATGATGCACGTCTTGCGGCTGAAAAACTAGGTGGTGTCGCTGATTTAAGTGACAGCCTAGTTGAAGAAGTCACTTCATTAGTTGAATGGCCTGTGGTGTTAACGGCAAAATTTGAGGAAAAATTCCTTGAAGTTCCGGCTGAAGCACTGGTTTACACCATGAAAGGCGATCAGAAATATTTTCCTGTTTACGATAAACAAGGTGCGCTATTACCTCACTTTATTTTCGTTTCTAACATTGAATCCTCTGATCCTCAACAGATAATCAGTGGTAACGAAAAAGTGGTTCGCCCTCGTTTAGCGGATGCGGAATTCTTCTTTAAAACTGACCGAAAACAGCGTTTAGAAGATAACTTACCACGCCTTGAAACTGTTCTTTTCCAAAAAGATTTAGGCTCTCTACGCGACAAAACAGACCGTATTCAAGCTCTCGCCGGTTTTATTGCTGAGAAAATGGGTGCTGATGTCAATAAAGCAACACGTGCTGGTTTATTATCAAAATGTGACTTAATGACCAATATGGTGTTTGAATTCACCGATACCCAAGGGGTTATGGGGATGCATTATGCTCGCCATGATGGTGAAGATGAAGAAGTTGCTGTCGCATTAAAAGAGCAATATCAACCACGTTTTGCAGGTGATGCACTACCATCTAACCCAGTAGCAAGTGCTGTCGCTATAGCAGAAAAAATGGATACGCTGGCAGGTATCTTTGGTATTGGTCAACATCCTAAAGGGGATAAAGATCCTTTCGCTTTACGTCGTGCTGCCCTTGGTGTGCTACGTATTATTGTTGAACAAGATTTACCATTAGATATTGAAGAATTAACCCAAGAAGCGGCTCGCCTATATGGTGACAAACTGACGAACAAAAATGTCGTCAGTGATGTCGTAGAGTTTATGCTAGGTCGTTTCCGTGCTTGGTATCAAGAGCTGGGTTATAGTATTGATACTATTCAAGCGGTATTAGCGCGCCGCCCAACACAACCTGCTGACTTTAACGCTCGTGTAAAAGCCGTTACTTACTTCCGAACCTTAGAAGAAGCAGCTGCATTAGCCGAAGCCAATAAACGTGTTTCTAATATCTTAGCAAAATCAGCAGATGTTAAGCTCAACGATAAAGTATTAGCCTCGGTGCTAAAAGCGCCTGAAGAAGTTCAGCTAGCGGCTAATCTTTCTGTGCTACAAGATAAGCTAGCCCCTCTATTTGCTGAACGTAAATACCAAGAAGCATTAGTTGAACTCGCCTCTTTACGCGATGTTGTGAATAACTTCTTTGATAAAGTGATGGTAATGGATAAAGACGAAGAAATTCGTGTCAACCGTTTAACCATGCTACATGAATTACGCGAGTTGTTCTTAAAAGTCGCTGATATTTCTGTTTTACAATAAGTTATAAAACTTAGCCATACAACAACATAAAACCGGCATTGCGAAAGCAGTGCCGGTTTTTTTACTTAAAATTAAAATAAAAAACGATTAAAAAATACCCATTTACATTCTATGATTGAGTGATAAAATTTACTATAGTAAAAACTACCACAGAGGACGTGATGGTTATTTATAAAACAAAGATGTTCAAAAATAGTTTCAAAAAAATAACGCTTACGAATGCAGAACTAATCGCTATCGCTACCGAAGTCCTTGCAGGACAATTTGAGGCAGATCTAGGTGGTGGTGTTATCAAGAAACGTGCCTGTATCCAAGGAAAAGGTAAAAGTAGCGGAATTAGAACAATTATATTTTATAAGCAAGGGAATAATTTATTCTTTGCTGATGGTTGGAAAAAATCGAGTTTAAGCTCTAAAAAAACCAAAGAGATCACAGATGATGAACTTGAGTCCTATAAAGATCTAGCAAAAGATCTCTTCAATGCAAATCAAAATAAAATAGATAAAATGATTGCACTAGGCCTTTTAACAGAGGTTAAATATGACTGATAAAATGAAAGAAATGCTAAAATTTGCACAAGAAATGGAAGATGCAGGAGTCACTGATGGCAGTACAACTAAACGTATTGCCGCCAGAATAAAAGCGAAAGAATTACAAGCTAAGTATAAACATCCTACCCCTATGACAGGTGAAGATATAAAAAGGATCCGTGAGCAAAATAATATCTCTCAATCTTCCCTTGCTTTGATATTGAATATGACTAAAGAAAGCGTTTCTAAGTGGGAAAGAAACGAAATTAAGCCCAATGGTGCAGCACTACGACTTCTTCATTTAATAGATAAAAAAATATTATTCATCTAGTTTCCTCAAAAGAATAAAAAACCGGCATTGCGAAAGCAGTGCCGGTTTTTTATTGGTGATTAATCAATTTATTATAAATAGTATGATGAGTAAGTTCGATGATCCTGATAGACTCATTATCAATAATATTAACAATAATATGTAATAAATTTTCAATATCTTCTGCGTGAAAAGATTCTATTTCCGTTTCTATCTCAATAGGAAAGCCATTTATTTTACTAAAGCTATAACCAAATAGTATAAAACCACCCTCTTTACTTAAATCAGCATTATTAATATAAACAAGGCGTTCACTATTTATAAAATGAATATTACTTTTATTATTATCTTCAAATGATACTTTAACTTTATTATTGGTGATCACTTCTAGCTTTTTGACCACTGCACTGATTTTATCTTCTATCTTACTTCGTAGATCAATAATAAAAGATGCTCTATTGAGTGAAGCTTTTATTTTTTCGAATATCTTATGTTCATCATTCATGGAAGATCCTACAAAATATGGGGTAATGATCAAATTTTTTAAAAAAGATATCATCAAGGCAGTGATTATCATCATTTAGGACGCGATAAAAATCAAGCTGTTCAAGATCTAATTTAAAACAATCTTCTTTTCCATATAAAAATGATGAAGAAAAAATCATTTGATCAAACACATACCAACGATTAATAGATGCGGAATTATAATAATATGTACCTAAATTATTAGTCTTCTTATCAGATAAGAGATACCAAAATGGGTTAAATAATAGTTTTCTTTTCTTTTTTATTAAATGATAATCTCTTGTCGCATACAATATATTAAGCATCGCATTAGAATAAGGCTCTGTATTATAATCCCCCATACAAATAAACTGAACATCATCTCCATTATTTTCAAAGAGTTTATTAATACTACTTCTTAATCCTGCAGCTGCCACTTCTCGAGTTGTATCATTAGCACTTAATATTGATGGCCAATGTGATAAAAAAAGGGTGATTATTTTTTGATGTTCGATTTCTTTAAATACAACAGCAACGCCTACCCTTACCATTCTATTATCAGGCTGGAGTTTAGTTAAAAACTTACTTGAAATAAACTCTAGTTTATTCATTTGATATATTAATGATATATCAATAATAATCCGGCCTATTTTTCCTGAGAGATCGATATACCCCATTTTTAATTGAGTCGCCAACTGCTTAAAAGCATAGCCTTCGTTTTCAGAAACCTCACTCAACGCAATGATATCAAGCGTTTTTTTAATGATAAGTTCTTCAAGATATTTTTTCGCTAAGCCAACTTTTTCAGTCTTGACGTTCTGTTTTGATTTTGTCGGTGGAGATATTCCTATATTCCACCAGCATAAATTTAATTCCATTGTTATATTTTATATCCATTAAAATATATTTG